>DASQWY010000391.1:0-5525 GCA_035640005.1 Actinomycetes bacterium | reverse complement strand
CTCGTAGTCGGACACGCCAGCCGGCGGCTGCCGACCGGACCTTGAACGACCACGCCGCGCGAGGGGCCCTCGGCATCAGGTCGGCCAGCAGTTCGGCGGCCGGACCGGTCGCCCAACGACTCGCGATCGGCCTGCCGGGAGCAGCCCGTGCGGCGAGCAGGAACGCCACGCCCACGACGCCGAGCGCGGCGGCGACGATGAGAGTTGCTCGGCTCAATCGGGTCATCGCTGGGTACGCGAGCCTACGGAGGACGCTCAGTGACAGGACTTACGCGGTCGTACGGGATCCCGCCAGAGGTAGCGGCTGAACAGAAGAGACGCCACGAACGGGAACATTGCGGTTGCCAACACACCGTTCCCGGCGGAGGTGTCTCCTCGTGGCGTCTCGGCTGTACCGTACCACCCGCCCGCTGTACCTCCAGGTGTGCCGGGCCCTTGACCAGCTCGGCGCTGCCAGCCTCGGCAGCCCGACCACGCTGCTCCTGCTCGCGCTGTACGTGACCGGCCTGGTCCTGCTGGACGTGCGCCCAACGCAGACACGCGTGACGCGCGTCCTGCCCGGCCGCTGCCACGACGCGCTCAACCGGCTGCTGCGGACAACGCCGCTGTCGACGCGTGCGGTAATGGGGCTGCTGGTCGCGTGGAGCATTCGGCGGGGAGCAGAAGGCTACCTGTGCCTGGACGACGTGGTGGTCGAGAAGGCGTTTGCCAGGCGGCTGCCGTGGGCGGGGTGGACCTACTCGTTTGCCAAGAAGCGCAAGGTCTACGGCATGCACGTCGTGGTGGTGCTGTGGTGCAGCACCGACGGCCGCTGGCGCATCCCGGTCGCGTTTCGCCTGTGGCGACCGAAGCGCAGCTGCGCTCCGGATCGCTACCAGACCAAGCTGCAGCTGGCCGCACAGCTGCTGATCGAACTGCGCGCCGCCCGGCTGCCGTTTCAGTACCTGGTGATGGACACCCACTACACCGCCGGCTGGTTCACCCGCCTGGCCAACCGACTGGGCATCACCTGGGTCGGGACGCTGCCACCGCGGACCACCGTGGTCTGGCACGGCCGCCGCCTCCAGGTCGCTGAACTGGCCGCCCGGCTGCGCTTGCGCTGGCGGGCGCGGCTTGGCCTGCGCGCGGCCGCGGTTACGATCTACGCGCCCAAGTACGGGATGCTGCGGTTGGTCGTGACCAGAAACCGTCACGGCAACCATGACTGGCTCGCCAGCAGCGACGCGGCGGCGGACCTGACCACCGTGGTCCTCCGCAAGCAGAGCAGGTGGAGTGTGGAGACGATCTTCCGTGACAGCAAGCAGTACGCCGGGCTGGGCGCCTGCCAGTGCTGGAGGGATCAGGCAATGGTTCGCCACGTCGCCTTGGTGCTGGTGGCGTTCGTCGTCCTACAACACCTGCGCCTGGAGCCTGCCGAGAGCGTGGCCGCGGTCAAGGAGCGCTGGCAGCTGACCATCACCCGCCACAGCGAGCGGCCACCGACTCCGCTCAAAGCCTGCCCGGCTCACCTCCGAGCGACCGCGTAAGTCCTGTCAATGAGGGTGTCCGTGATGCTCTGTGCGCCCGGACGTTGATGGGGACCAGACCATAGGCAAGGTGTTCAAGCCTGCCATGGAGGTCTGGCCCCGTGCCGTCATACTGCCCGCGTTCTTCACTGCCTGCCAAGGTGCTCGGCTGGCTGGCCGCCCGCCTGGCCCACCTGAGCCCGCCGCGCCGGCCCGGACAGGGCGGCACCCCGCCGCTGTCGTTGGAGGTCCGCCTGGACGCGGTCGCCGCGGTCATCCTGGACGGGCTGTCGTACCGGCGCGCCGGCAGGATGGTCGGGATCTCCAAGACCGAGGTGGGCGACAGCCTGGACCTGCTGCTGGGCCCGCTGGCTGACCTCGGGTTCTGCCAGCCTGACGGGACCTTCATCACCAGCCTCCACGACCTGCGCCAGTGGCTTGCGGAGATGGCCGGCTGCGGCGAGGCGGTGTGCCTGGACGGGCTGGCCACCCGAGTGCAGCGACCCCTCGGGTGGGCCAACCAGAAGGTGCTGTACGACGCCAAGCGCCACAGCCACACCGCCCAGGGCCTGGCGCTGTCCACCATCCACGGCGACCTGCTGTGGTGCGACGGCGGCTGGCCGGGCAGCTGCCACGAGCACGAGCTCATCGAACTGGCAGGGCTGGATGGGGCGCTGGACGAGGTCGAGGTGACCAGCCTGCTGGACCGTGGGTTCCGGGGGCTGGCCAAGACGCGCGTGCACTGGCATGCGCCGGTCGGGGACCGCCGCACCAAGGACCGGCTCAGCGACGGGCAGCGGGCGTTCAACCGCGTGCAGGCGGGGCTGCGGGCGCTGGTGGAGCAGGCGATCGGCCACCTCGCCAATGCCTGGTCGCTGCGCCGCTGGCGGGGCCTGCTGTACCGGGTCCGGGACGTCTTCCGGGCCGCTGGCGCCCTCATTTGCCTTGGCCGCTGGCTGCACCGGGTCCCCACATGAACGGCAGCAAGGGACACCTCAACCCAAGCTCCCGAGCCGGCAGGATGCTACCGTGACCGCTGGCCGAGCAAGGCGGTCGGTGAGCCCAGGGTGACCGGAGGGCCCTTGTAGATCCCGACGCCTTGGCTGGTTCGTCCGCCGGCCCACCCCGCGGCACGACCGCTGCACGCCGCGGGGTCGATCACCCCACCCAGGTTCGTCGAGTTCGCTCGCGCCCGCTGGCGCGAGTGGGCTCGGTCCCGGTTGCCTGCGACCACCCGACGAGCAGGCCACCCGTGTAGTCCAAGGAGCAAGCGATGAGTGAGGGTCGTCCCACCACGGCAAGCGTCCCGCTCCACGTCCTGATCGTCGGCGGCGGGATCGGCGGCCTGTGCTTAGCGCAGGGCCTCAAGCAGTCCGGCATCAGCGTCGCGGTCTATGAGCGCGACAGCTCCGCGCAGTTCAAGGGCCAGGGGTACCGCCTCGGCATCAAGGAGGATGGCAGCCGCGCCTTGCGCGAGTGCCTGCCGCAGCGCCTGTTCGACCTGGTCGTGGCGACCTCGATCCGCTCGGCCACGCGGATGGTGTTCCTGGACCACCACCTGCGCCCGAAGTTCACCAAGCCGCTGCCGCACGGCGAGCGCGAGGACTCGCGGTTCGGGGTGGACCGGTTCACCTTGCGGCAGGTCCTGCTCGCCGGCCTGGAGGGCGTCGTGCGGTTCGGCAAGACCTGCCAGGGGTTCGACCAGGTCGAGGGTGGCCGGGTGCGCGCCCGCTTCGCCGACGGCACCTCGGCCACCGGTGAGCTGCTGGTGGGGGCCGACGGGACCGGCTCGGTGGTCCGCAGTCAGCTGGTGCCGGACGCCAGGATCGACGACCTGCACGCGGTGATCTACGGCAAGACCCCGATCACGCCCGCCACCATGGCGTGGCTTCCTGAGGTGCTGGTCGGCACCTTCAACCGGATGCACGGCCCCGACGGGGTCGCCATGGCGGTGGCCACCTGCATCAGGTGGGAGTCGCTGGCCGCCGCCACCGCCAGGCTCGCCCCCGGCCTGCGCCTGGTCGACACGCCGGACTACCTGTCGTGGACGCTGGGACCCCTCAGCGACCAGTTCCGCAGCGCCGATGGCCCCACGCTGCACCGGCTGGCGCAGCGCATGCTCACCGGCTGGCACCCCGCGGCGCGACGGATCGTCGACGAGGCCGACGTCGCTGCGACCTTTGCGGTCACCATCCGCTCCGCGCGGCCCGTCCAGCGATGGCGGGCGGCGAACGTGACCCTGCTGGGCGACGCGGTCCACACCATGTCACCCGGCCGTGGCGAGGGCGCCAACGTCGCCCTGCGGGATGCCGCGCTGCTTCGTCGCCGGCTGGTCGACGTCACCAACGGGATGCCGCTGGTGCAGGCGACGGCGGCCTACGAGACGGAGATGCTGCGCTACGGCTTCCAGGCCGTCGCCGACTCCCTGAGCAAGCCGTTCGCCCGCCGGGAGGGACCGGGCAGGGTGCCGACCGGCCGCGCTGAGTGAGGGCCTCGGTGCTACTCGGGTCCGACGAGCAGGCGAACAGGATTGAACCTACGGACTTCGCCTGCTCGTCGGACCCCATGTCTCGGGATTCGTCCTTATGGGCGCGATGATCCAGGCCGCGGGAGATTCCTCTCGCGGACCGAGGGTCCAGCGCCCTCGGGGCGCTGGAGGCCGCGTCAGTCGACCAGCAGTACGAGCTTTCCGCGCACGTGACCTGCCTCGCCGACGCGGTGTGCCTCCGCGACGTCGGTCAGCGGGAACGTCTGCCCGACCGGGAGCGCGAAACGCCCGGACTCGATCAGGTCACCGATCTGGACGAGCGCGTGCATCGCGCGGCCGGAGTCACCCCTGCTGAACCGCACGCCGTACTGCTGCGCGCCGGCGAAGTCGGCGATCGTGATGACGTGCTCAGGGCCGCTGGCGAGTTCGATGAGCTCGGGCAGGACGCCGCTGCCGGCGACGTCGAGCGCCAGGTCGACGCCATCGGGAGCGAGCGCACGGACCCGCTCCGGCATGCCGTCACCGTAGGCGACGGGTTCGGCGCCGAGCGAGCGCAGGAAACCGTGTGTGGCAGGACTGCCGGTGCCGATCACGCGCGCGCCGCGTGCCACGGCGAGCTGGACGGCGGCACTGCCGACGCTCCCGGAGGCGCCGTTGATGAGCACGGCGCTGCCGCTGTCGACGCCGAGTTGGTCGAGCGCACGCGCGGCCGTCTCGACGGCCGCCGGCAGTGCGGCAGCGGCAGCGAAGTCGAGCGACGGCGGGATGGGTGCGTAATAGGACAGCACGGCCAGTTCGGCCTGCGAGGCACCGTCGGTGGAGAAACCGAACACGCGGTCACCGACCGCGACGTCCGTGACTCCCTCACCGAGCTCATCGACGATGCCCGCCGCCTCGTAGCCCATGGTCTGCGGAAGCTCCTGGTCCATCAGGCCCTGACGCTTCTTCCAGTCGCTGGCGTTGACGCCGGCCGCGTGCACCACGATCCGGACCTGGCCGGGGCCCGGGTGTGGATCCGGAAGATCTACGATCTCGAGGACCTCCGGGCCCCCGAACCGGCTGAACCGGACCGCCTTCATGAGTTGCTCCGCTCTCGATCCGGGGCCGATCGTGCTTGGGACGTTGATCGTCGGGGTCTCGTCCGATCAGCGGCATTCTCGCAGGAATCAGGAACTTGGCGCGGGCAGCTCGTTCCGGCAGGCCGGGCAGGACCCGTAGCGTTCAATCCTGTTCCATTGCTCGTCGGAGCCCTACTCGGTGCGTCCGGGAGTTGACGGGACCAAGACCATCGGCAAGGTACCCATGCCTGCCTGGAGGTCTGGTCCCGTGCCCGGCTGTCGCGCTGCCTGAACAGCATCACGGACACGCTCATTAGCGTGTGTCTGCGATCCGGGCAGTCGGCGCTTGCGCGCCGACGGTGCCGGTCTCACCCGGGCGACGCCCGGCGCCGGCTTCTCGGTTCACCGCGGTCCGCCCGGCTCGGCCGGGGCTTACGTCCGCTCCCCGAGCGTTTCAGGTCTCCGGTCCACTCC
>DASQWY010000390.1:0-9752 GCA_035640005.1 Actinomycetes bacterium | reverse complement strand
CCATCGCGCGACCCTGCTGGTGAAGTGCGCCGGGCTCCGCGACGAGCAGCTCAAGCTGCGGTCCGCCGAGCCGTCCACGCTGTCGCTGCTGGGGCTGGTGCGGCACATGACCGACGTGGAGCGCGGCTGGTTCCGCCGCGGGGTCGGCCGCGAGCGGGGTCCGCAGGTCGCGCCGATCTACTACAGCGACGAGCGGCCCGACGGCGACTTCGACGAGGTCGACGACGCCGACCCGGCGGCGGCGTTCGCGGCCTACCACGACGAGGTGGAGCGCTGCCGGGCCGCCTGCGCCGGCGTGCCCCTCGACGAGGTCGCCGGCCAGCACTCGGTCCGCTGGATCTACCTGCACATGATCGAGGAGTACGCCCGCCACAACGGCCACGCCGACCTGCTGCGAGAACGCATCGACGGGGTGACCGGCGACTGATCAGGCGGCCGGCGGGCGGCCCGGGTCGGCGGCCTCGCCCAGCTCGGCGAGCATCTCCAGGAACACCGCCACCGGGCCGGAGGGCGGCTCGGCGTCGCGCCGCCAGGCCGCCACGATCTCGCGCCGGGGTGGGGAGGCGTCCTCGACCTCGATGCGCGTCAGCGTGCCGGCGGCCAGCTCGACGGTGACCGCGCTGGACGGCACCAGCGCGATCCCGAGCCCGCGCTCCACCATCCGCTTGGCCGCCTCCAGGTTGTCCAGTTCCATCACGCTGCCCGGCACGGCGCCGGCCTGGCGCAGCACGGCGGTGGTGAACTCCAGGAAGCTGGAGCTGCGGCCGAACAGCACCAGCACCTCGCCGGCCAGGTCGGCCAGGCGCAGCCGGCCCCGCTGGGCCAGCGGGTGCCCGGGCCCGGCGATCAGCACCAGCGTGTCCTCGTAGACCGGCACCGCCACCACCTCGGGGTGGGTGAGGCTGCGCATGATGCCGAGCTGCACCTGGTCGTGGAGGACCATCTGGAGGATCTCCTCGGAGGTGCCGGTCTTGACGGTCAGCCGCACCCCCGGGTGGGCGGCGTGGAAGCGGGCGAGCAGCGCCGGCAGGGCGTAGGCGGTGACCGTCGGCGGCGCGCCGATCACCAGCCGGCCGGCCTCGCCCCGGCGCAGCTCGGCCAGGCGCTCGCGGCCGTCGGACAGCGCCCGCACCGCGTGCTCGGCGTAGGGCAGGAAGGTCTCGCCGGCCTCGGTGAGCCGCATCCCCCGCCGGGTCCGCACGAACAGCCGCTCGCCCAGGGTGGCCTCCAGGCCCTGCAGCCGCGCGGTCAGGGTGGGCTGCGACAGGTACAGCGCCTCGGCGGCGCGGCTCAGGTTCTGGTGCCGGGCGACCTCCAGGAACGCCTCGATCTGCGGGAGCACGAGCGACCCCCTTGGAGCGACCTTGGTATCAGCAATCCCGATGCTACGTATCAGAACGAACTATTGGACTGATAGCAAGAGCGCAACATACCCTCAAGCTCTTCGTCCCCGAGCAATGCCGGAGGAGCCATGCGAATCGTCCTCCTCGGGCCGCCCGGGGCCGGCAAGGGCACCCAGGCCGTCCGCATCGCCGGGCACGTCGGCGGCACCCACGTCGCCACCGGCGACATCTTCCGTGCCAACTTCGCCGAGGGCACCAAGCTCGGCCGGGCCGCCCAGGCCTACATGGACCGCGGCGACCTGGTCCCCGACCGGGTCGTGATCGCCATGGTGATGGCCCGGCTGGCCGAGGCGGACTGCCAGGGTGGCTTCGTGCTGGACGGCTTCCCGCGCACGGTCGCCCAGGCGGAGGCGCTCGACCGCCGCCTGGGCAAGCTGGGCACGCCGGTGGACGCCGTGCTGTGCTTCGAGGCCAGCGAGGAGGAGCTGCTGCGCCGGCTGGCCGGGCGGGCGTCGGCGCTGCACCGCTCCGACGACTCCGAGCTGACCATCCGGCACCGGCTGGAGGTGTTCGCCACCAAGACCCGGCCGCTGGTCGACTACTACGCGCGCCGCGGGCTGCTGGCCATGGTCGACGCGGTCGGCCCGGTCGGCCGGGTGACCGCGCGGCTGCTGCACTGCCTGGGCCTGGACCCCGCGCTCGCCGCCGTCTGACCGCTCCTAGCTCACCCTGATCCGGGCGACCTCCTGGGTGACGCCGCGGACCAGCGGCGTCCGCATCCAGGTGCGGACCGTGCTCACCCCGCGGGCGACGCCGCGCAGCCGGAAGCTGTAGGAAAGGCTGCCGCCCTCGCTGGCCGGCGTGGTGCTGACGCGAAGGTCGCCGGTTGGCGGCCCGCTGGTCTGGTCGCCGGCGGTGCCGTCGGCGTTCTCGGCGCCGACGGTGAGCCCGAAGCCGGCCGGCGGGGCGGCCGGCAGCTGCGCGGGGTCGTAGGCGAAGCTGACGTGCTCGCTGGTGCTCGTGCCGATCCACAGCTCGAACACGCGGCGGTCGCCCGGGTGGCCGTGCACGTCCAGCCGCCACTCGACCACGATCCAGGTGTCCTGGCCGTCGCTCAGCAGGGTGGCGAGCAGCCCCGGCGCGGCGCTGCCGTCCAGGTCGGTCCAGAACGGCGCCAGCACCCCGTTGGGCCGCGCCGGGTCGGGCAGGTGCTGCGGCACCGCCGAGATGTCCGCGGTCCCGGCGCCGCCGACCGCGGCGTACCCGTCGGAGGTGACCCCGAGCGTGGTCCAGCTGCGGCCGGCGTAGGAGAACGACGGCACGTCGAAGTTGACCGCCTCCTCGTCGCCGATCGGGATGGGGCTGATGCCGAACTGGTCCAGCGGCAGGTAGCCGCCCGGGCTGGCGCCCGGTGTGACCGTCGGCGTCGCCGGCGTGCTGGCCGCCAGGTCGGCGGCGGCCTGCAGCCGCCGGCTCGACCGCCGGCCGGCGCCGTCGACGGCGGTCAGCCGCAGCCGCCTGCCGAGCCGGCTGCCCGCCACCACCCGGGCCGGCAGCGCCGAGTGGTTGCTGACGGTCACCTGGCAGCTCGCCTCGCCGCTCCGCAGGGCCACTTTGGCGGGGGAGCACCGCTGGTCGAGGGTCACGTCACCCTGCTGGCGGACGAACGCGACCGGCAGGTGCAGGTCGCGCGGGCCGCCCTGCTGGTCGAGGCGGATCGTGCCGAGGTACTGGCCGGGGGCGGCCTCCGGGGCGGCGACCTCGATCCGCAGCCTGACGGTGGCGCCGGGGGCGACGCCGAAGGTCCGCGGCGTGACCCGGATGGTGGTGCCGGCCGGCGCCTGGGCGGTGGCCCGGTAGCGCAGGTGGCGGCCGGAGACGTTCCTGGCCGTCCGGGTGGTGACCAGCCGGCCGGGCATCACCGGCATGTCCACCGACGGCAGGTTGAGGTCGACCCGGTGCAGCGCGTCGGCCACCGCGGCGGCGAAGCCGGCGGCCGGCTGGTCGAGGGTGAGGCCGGGGTCGCCGGCCCGCCGCAGCTCCAGGCGGCCGCCGCCGACCTCGAACGGACCGGCGCGGGTGCCGTCCTGGCCGACGACGCGGCCGCTGGCAGTGGTCTCCAGGGCGGACTTGACCTGCCCCGGGGTCCAGTGGGGGTGCAGGTCGAGCAGCAGGGCGGCCGCGCCGGCCACCAGCGGGGCCGCCGCCGAGGTGCCGTCCATCACCTGGAAGCGTTCGCCGGGCGGGCCCAGCTCCGGCGCCTCGGGCGTCGGCGTGGTGCCCGCCAGCACCTGCACGCCAGGGGCGCTCAGGTCCGGCTTCAGCCAGTCGCCGCCGGGGCCGCGGGAGGAGAAGCCGGCCAGCACGTCGCCGCGGTGCGCCACCTTCCGGCCGGCCGTGAACGAGGCGGTGGCGTGCGGGTGGGCGGCCAGGAAGTCCCGCAGGACGGCGCCCTGCTCGCCGTCCAGGTGGACGGCCGGCAGCCAGTGGTTGTCGGCGCCGGTGCCGGTGGTCCCGGGCGGGTCGTACAGCAGCATGCCGGCGGCGCCGCCGTGCAGGACGTTGCGGCCCTCGACCGCCGGCGCGGCGCCGCCGGCCCGGCAGGTGACGATCCTGCCGGCGAGCGACCCGGCCGGCGCCGGGCCGGAGCAGGCCGCGTCCGCGTAGGGCGGCGCGGCCGCCCGGACCACCCGCGTGGGCGTGGCGACCCCGGCGGTGATCGAGGTCCCGTGCAGGCTGGCGTGGGCGGCGCCGGCCCGCAGGGTCACGGTCGACTCGAAGCCGCGCCGCTGGGTGGAGGCGGCCACGGTGGTCACCCACGGCGCGCGGTGGCCGACGGTGCCGGGGTCGGGGCCGTCGTTGCCGGCCGCCGCCGCGACCAGCACGCTGGCCGCGTAGGCGTCCAGGAAGGCCAGCTCGACCGGGTCGGTGAGGGGGTCCTGGCCGCCCGAGACCGAGAAGTTGATGACCTGCACGCCGTCGAGGATCGCCTGGCCGATGGCGGCGACGGCGTCGGAGTCGAAGCAGCCCTGGGCGCCGCACACCTTGTACACGGCGACCTGGGCGCCGGGGGCGATGCCGTGGACCGCGCCCCGGTCGACCCCGAGCGTGCTGGCGTGCGCGACCGGCCCGCCGGCCGCGGCGGTGGCGGTGAAGGTGCCGTGGCCGTTCGAGTCGCGGGCGCTGTCCGGGTACCGCTCGCCGCCGATCACCTCGTCGTAGGTCTCCAGGAACGCCTGCCCGGAGATCAGCTTGTGGTCGCAGGGGAACGGGTCGCTGGCGGGCGTCAGCGGGTTGTCGCCGAAGTCGCAGGACCGGGGGGTGCCGTCGGCCTTCGGCGGCGGCGCCGGCAGGCCGCCGCGGTCGGCGAGGGAGGGGTGCTCGGGCCAGGCGCCGGTGTCGAGCACGCCGACGATCACGCCCCTGCCGGCGGTGCGGGTGGAGCCGAGCGCCCGGTAGACGGTGGGCGCGCCGACGAACCCGGGGCTCGCGTCGGTGAGCGGCCGCTCCAGCCGGTCCGGCTGGACGGCGACCACCCCGGGCAGGCGCAGCAGGTCGGCGACCCGGTTGCCGGGCAGGCGCACGGCGACGCCACCGTAGACGGTGCGCAGCCGCCGTCCCGCCCGCGCCGCCGGCAGGCGCCGCGCGAGGCCGGCGAGGAAGGCGGACTCGACCGCCTGGAGGTGGCGCCGGTAGCGCAGGACGGGCTCGCTGCGGCCGTCGAGCTGGCGGCCGGTCACCGAGGGGCTGGTCGCGGGCAGGCCGCTGACGCCGCCGCCGTAGCTGGCCAGGGCGTCGTAGTCGAGCTTGACCAGGACCGAGACCGGCCTGGGCGACCGCAGCCGCAGCAGCCGCCCGTCGGTCCGGGCCAGCCGGGTCACCGGGGAGGTGGCGCCGTGGACCCGGGCCCCGCGCAGCGGCCGCGCCTGCAGCTGCCGGCCGCCGGGGGGCCCGGCGGGGGTGGCGCCGGCCGGGGTCACGCCGGCCTGCAGGGCGAGCGCGGCGGCGACGGCGGTCGCGGCCACCGTCCGCCGGGTGCGGATGCGTGCGTGGGGTCGTCGGGTCACGGCCACCTCCCGGGCCGCCCCGCGGCGTCGTCGCCACGAGCCAGGCGGCCGGCGGGGAGAGATATCACAGAAGTCACGGACCCAACAATCGTGCCTAGATCCTTGAGAACCGCTCTCCAGACGAGCCTTACCGTCGTATGGATGGGCGAGACCGCGGCCGGTGGACGCGGACGGCGCCGCGGCCGCCTACGGGTGGGTGGCGCCCTCGTGCTCCTGGTGCTCCGGGCGCTCGAGCTGGAAGGTGCAGTGCTCGATGTCGAAGTGCCCGGCCAGGCAGTCGCCGAGCCGGTCGAGCACCTTGGCGCCGTCGGCCTCCCCCTCCAGCACCACGTGCGCGGACACCACCGCCATGCCGGTGGTGATCGTCCAGGCGTGCAGGTCGTGGCAGCCGGCGACCCCGGGGATCTCCTGGATGTGGCGGCGCACCATGCCCAGGTCGACCCCCTTGGGGGTGGCCTCCAGCAGCACGTCGACCGCGTCCCGCAGCAGCCCCCAGGTGCGGGGCAGGATCAGCACGCCGATCAGCACCGAGGCGATCGGGTCGGCCGCCCGGAAGCCGGTCAGGCCGATGGTGGCGGCGGCGACCACCACCGCCGCCGAGCCGAGCAGGTCGCCGAGGACCTCCAGGTAGGCGCCGCGCAGGTTGAGGCTCTCCGCCTGCCCGTGGCGCAGCAGCCACACCGAGGCCCCGTTGGCGGCCAGGCCGACGGCGGCGACCGCCAGCATCGGGCCGCTGGCGACCTGCGGCGGCGCCAGCAGCCGCCGCCACGCCTCCACCAGCACCCCGGCGGCGACGGCCAGCAGCAGCATGGCGTTGACCACGGTCGCCAGGATCTCCAGCCGGTAGTAGCCGAAGGTCCGCTCCGCGCTGGCCGGCCGGGCGGCGAACCAGATCGCCAGCAGCGCCAGGCCGACCCCGGCCACGTCGGTCAGCATGTGCCCGGCGTCGGCCAGCAGCGCCAGGCTGCCGGTCAGCAGCCCGCCGGCGACCTCGACGGCCAGCACGGCCAGGCTGAGCAGCAACACCGCCAGCAGCCGCTCCCGGTGCTGGCCGGCGGTGCTCCGCCAGTGGTCGTGGCCGCTCACCCGGGGCCCCTGGCTCGAACGACGCCCATGGACGGCACTGTAGCCGCGGGCCCGGCGGCCCGCAGCGCGCCGCCGCGCGGCTGTCCTACGCCACCCGCTCGGCGGCCTGGAGGCGGGCGACCCGGTCGTTCGGGCGGGCGGCGGGCTCGCCCGGCTCGTCGGGCGCCGGCCGCAGGCCGCCGAGGGCGACCAGCACCTGGTCGACGGTGATGGCGAGCAGCCCGGGGTCGGGAAGCTGGCCGTCGGGGTCGCCGCTGGTCCCCGCCCACAGGGCCTGGTGCCAGGGCCGGTCGGCCGGCGGCCCCCAGACGGCCGGGGAGGTGGGGCCGAACAGCACCACCGAGGGGGTGCCGACCGCGACGGCCAGGTGGGCGACGCCGCCGTCGCCGCAGACGACCCGGTCGGCGGCGGCGACCAGGCGGGCGAGGGCGAGCACGCCCTGGCCGGTCCGCACGGCCCTGGCGGGCAGGCCCGCCTGCGCGCCGACCTCGCGGGCGAGGCCGGTGTCGGCCTGGCCGCCGGTGACCAGCACCGGGCGGCCGGCCTCCGCCTCGGCCCGGGCGACCGCGGCGAACCGCTCGGCCGGCCAGCGCCTGGCCGGGGTGGCCGCGCCCGGGTGGACCAGGGTGGCGCCCTGGGCGCCGAAGGGCAGCGGCGCCGGCGGGATCTCCAGGTCGAGCCGGCCCGGGTCGGCGGGGATGCCGCTCTCCTCCAGCAGCCGGCACCAGCGGGTGACCTCGTGCTCGTCGGCCCGCCAGCGGGGACCGTCGGAGCTGGCGGGGACGGCCGGGTGGGCGAAGGCCACCAGGCGCCGCGGCTCGGCGGCCAGCAGCAGCTCGTGGCTGCGGGGGCCGCGGTCGTGCAGGTCGACCGCGATGGCGGCGTCGTGCAGGCGGCGGTCCAGGGGCTGGTCGAGGCCGTCGGTCGGGATCACCCCGTCGACCGCGCCGGAGCAGTGGGCCAGGGGCGCCAGCGCCGCCGGCGCGGCCAGCAGGCGCTGGTGGCGCGGGAAGGCGTCCGCCAGCGCCCGCAGCGCGGGGACGGCGGTGAGCAGGTCCCCGAGCCCGAGGGCGCGGAGCACGACGACCGGGTAGGACGTGGGCATGACGACTCCGATTGGGGGGTGGGGGCGTGTGGCCGGGCTCGGCACAACACGGACGGACGCGAATACCCGGGATCCGGCGGGTGGAAACAGGCCGTCCGCGACCGTTGCAATGGCAACTACATTCCGGGCCAACGTAGAATGGGCCGATGCCGACCAGACCCGACCCTCGACACCTGGCTGCCTGGCGCTCGCTCCTGCAGGCCCACGCGGCCCTCACCGAGCTGCTCGAACGCGAGCTGGTCACCGAGCGTGGCCTGCCGCTGAGCCGCTACGAGGTGCTGCTGTACCTGGCCGAGTCGCCCGACGGGCGGCTGCGCATGCAGGAGCTGGCCGAGCAGGTGCTGCTTTCCAAGAGCGGCCTGACCCGGCTGGTCGACCGCATGGAGGCGGCCGGGCTGGTGCGCCGCGAGCGCTGCCCGGACGACCGCCGGGGGGCCTACGCGGTCCTGACCGACCACGGCCGCGCCGTGCTGCGCCGGGCGGCCCCGGTCCACCTGCGCGGCATCCAGGAGCACTTCGGCCGCCACGTCGGCGAGGACGAGGCGCGGGCGCTGAGCGGCGCGCTCGGCCGCGTCGTCGCCGCCGCCCGGGCCGCCCGCGCCACCGGCCCGCGCCAGGCGTCCTGAGCGGCCGCCGTCCGGGATTACGGCCGGCCGGGAGCGGGTAGGCGTGAGGACTCCCGACCGGCACCTCCGGAGGCTCCCATGGCGATCGCCAAGACCACCATCCGCAAGCGCCTGCACAGCGAGCGGGCCCGGCTCGAGGGCGTGCGCGCCGACCTCGAGCGGGAGCAGGGCGAGGGCTCGGCGGCCGCGGGCGAGCTGTCCACCTTCGGCCAGCATCCGGGCGACCTCGGCACCGAGACCTTCGAGCACGAGAGGAACCTGTCCCTGCTCGAACAGGTGGAGGCCGAGCTGGACGAGGTCGACGCGGCCGTGGGACGGCTCGAGCGCGGCACCTACGGTGCCTGCCTGGCGTGCGGGCGGCCGATCGCCAAGGAGCGGCTGGAGGCGCTGCCGGCGACCCGCTTCTGCGTCGAGGACCAGGCGAGGGTCGAGCGCCGCAGCGGCCTGCCGAGCGGTGGCGGCTGAGAACTGCTGTCCAATTTCGGGACAACAGAGTGCGACGCAGATGTTGAATAACTTTTCCATTTAGATCGCCACTATCCGGTCAGGAGACCCGATCAAGACTGTTGTCGGGTGGGAGCGCTCGATACCATCGCGCCGCTTGAAGCCGCCTGCCGCCGCGCCGCGACGGCACTGGACGCTGGAGGGGGGCCGCGATGCCGGCATTCGACATCGTGCGGAGGTGGAAGGGCCGGCCCGTGCTCGACCGGGCCGGGAACAAGGTCGGCACGATCGTCGAGGTCTTCTACGACGCCGAGGCCGACGAACCTGGCTGGGGGCTGGTGAACGCGGCCGACATCGGCGTCAACCTGCGCCTGGTGCCGCTGGCCGACGCGGTCGAGGCCGGGGTCCGCGTGCGGATCCCCTACGACCACGCCACCGTGCTGCGGGCGCCGAGCATGGATCTGGACGGCTGGCTGTGGCCGCGACAGGAGGCCGAGCTGTACGCCTACTACGGCCTTCCTTACACCGGCGCCAGCCTCACCGACCTGGACGAGCCGGCCGACGAGGACGACGGGCTGGTCGAGGACGTGGTCGGCGCCGCCCGCCTCCGGCGCCGGGTCGGCCGCTACTAGCCCGCTAGAACTCGCGCGTGCGCGAGTTCAGTGGCGAGCCGACGCGCTGGCGCTGGCGCACGACCTTCTGCCAGTCGTTGGGACGCGACTCGACGTGGAAGCTGATCGCCGGGGGCGAGCTGCCGATCCGGAAGATGCGCAGCTCCACGCCGAAGAACCGCACGTCGTCGTCGCCGTGCTGGTTCAGCCAGTCGAGCACCGCCCGGTGCTCCTCGGACAGCCGGGTGGTCATCCACACCACGCCGAGACGTCCAGGCCCGCCGCGAAGGTGACCAGCTGGCCGAGGCCCGGGTGGTCGCTCGGCTCGAGCTGGTTCATGACCGCCACCCGGCGGCCCCGGTCGGTCTGGGCCAGGATGTCGACGGTGAAGGAGCCCACGCCGACGTCGCGGCCGACCTCACGCAGGCCGGTGACGCCCAGCTCCCTGGCCAGCTTGTCCAGGTTTGCCG
>DASQWY010000389.1:0-10053 GCA_035640005.1 Actinomycetes bacterium | reverse complement strand
CGTCAAGGTCTTCCAGGGCGAGCGCGAGATGACCTACGGCAACAAGCTGCTCGGCAACTTCCAGCTGGTCGGCATCCCGCCGGCGCCGCGCGGCGTGCCGCAGATCGAGGTCACCTTCGACATCGACGCCAACGGCATCGTGAACGTGTCGGCCAAGGACCGCGGCACCGGCAAGGAGCAGTCGATGACCATCACCGGCGGCACCGCGCTGCCGAAGGACGACATCGACCGCATGGTCCGCGAGGCCGAGCAGTACGCCGAGGAGGACCGCCGCCGGCGCGAGGCGGCCGAGGCCAAGAACCGCGCCGAGCAGCTGGTCTACCAGACCGAGAAGAGCCTGAAGGACTACGGCGACAAGATCTCGGACGCCGACAGGAGCAGCGTCGAGCAGGCGCTGTCGAACCTGAAGGAGAAGCTGACCGGCGACGACACGGTGGCGATCACCTCGGCCACCGAGGCCCTGCAGCAGGCGAGCTACAAGCTGGCCGAGGCGGTCTACGCCCAGGCCCAGCAGCCCGGCCAGGCGCAGGCCGCCGGTCCCGGCCCCGAGGCCGGCGGCGCCCAGGCCCCGCCCGAGGGCGACGTGGTCGACGCCGAGATCATCGACGAGGGTGAAGAGGGGGAGCAGCAGAAGGGTGCGTAACCCCCACGCATTGGCACGCGAGAGGAGGGACCAGTCATGTCCGTCTCGAGGTGGGATCCGTTCCAGGACCTGCTGTCGATTCAGGACGAGATGAACCAGCTGTTCACCAGGGCCTTCGGCCAGCAGCGGCCGAGCGAGAGCAGCGGCACGCAGCGCATGTGGGCGCCGGCGCTCGACATCTCCGAGCGCAAGGACGCCTACGTCGTCAACGTCGAGGTCCCTGGGATGAAGCCAGAGGAGCTGGACATCACGCTCGAGGACGGCCTGCTGACCATCCAGGGTGAGCGTCGCTTCACCCAGGAGTCCAGCGACCAGCAGTGGCACCGGGTGGAGCGCCGCTACGGCAGCTTCCGGCGCTCGATCACCCTGCCCAGCCAGGTCCAGGCCGACAGGATCGAGGCGTCGTTCGACAACGGCGTGCTCGAGGTGGTCGTGCCCAAGGCCGAGGAGGCCAGGCCGAAGAAGATCACCGTGCGGCCCGGCGCCGGGGGCGCCCGCCAGGTGGAGGGGACGTCCACCGAGGCGCCCGCGAGCTGACGGTAGGGGAGCTGTCAGCGCGGAGGGGAGGCGGCGACCGCCTCCCCTCCCGCCCAAAAGGGGACGACGTGCAGAACGAGACCAACCGAGCCGACGAGAAGCAGAAGGTGAGCGGGGCCGGCAAGGCCGACAAGCTCACCGCGGCGCCGCCCGAGCCCGAGCCCGCGGCCGAGGACGAGGAGGCCACGCCCACCGAGCGGGCCGACGAGTCCGAGGAGCCGGCGGCCGAGGCGACCGCGCCGGAGGCCCCCGCGCCCGACGGCGAGCAGCAGCCCGCCGCGGCGGCGGCCGAGCCGGTCGCGCCCGAGCCCGAGGAGGACGGCAAGCCGGCCGAGGGCGAGGCGGCCGCGCCGGAGGCCGAGGCCGAGCCGACCGAGCCGGCTGAGCCGGCCGAGGCCGAGGCCGCCGAGGCGCCCGAGCCGGACCCGAGCGCCGGGCTGGCCGCCGCCAAGGCCGAGGCCGAGGCCTACCTCGACGACCTGCGCCGCCTGCAGGCCGAGTTCGACAACTACCGCAAGCGCACGCTGCGGGAGCAGACCGCCCGCGCCGCCGCGGCCTCCCAGGCGCTGGTCACCCGGCTGCTGCCGGTGCTCGACAACTTCGAGCTGGCGGTGTCCGCGGCCGAGCAGTCGCGCGACTTCGACCGGATGCTCAAGGGCGTGGAGATGGTCTTCGGCGCGATCCGCGAGGTCCTCCAGGGCGAGGGCCTGGTCAAGATCGAGGCGGAGGGCAAGCCCTTCGACCCCGAGCGGCACGAGGCGGTGGTCGCTGTGGAGCAGGAGGGGGCCGAGCCAGGCACGGTCGTCGACGTGGTCCGCACCGGCTACGAGCTGCGGGGCAGGGTCCTGCGGCCCGCGATGGTGAAGGTAGCAAGGTAGCCGTGAACAACCCGGAGTATCTGGAGAAGGACTTCTACGCCGTCCTCGGCGTTCCCAAGGACGCCTCGGCGGCGGACGTCAAGAAGGCCTACCGGAAGCTCGCCCAGAAGCACCACCCGGACGCCAACCCCGGCGACCGGGCCGCGGAGGAGCGCTTCAAGGAGATCGGCCGGGCCTACAGCGTGCTGTCCGACCCCAAGCAGCGCGCCGAGTACGACGAGGCCCGCCGCCTGGTCGGCACCGGCGCGTTCCCTGGCGGGTTCGGCGGCGGCTTCCCGGGCGGGTTCGGGAGCCGGGTCCGCGTCGAGGACCTGGGCGGTGGCCTGGGCGACCTGTTCGGCAACCTCTTCGGCCGGGGCCAGCAGACCGCCCGGCGTGGGCGGGACGTCGACAGCGAGGTCACCCTCGGCTTCGAGGAGGCGGTGCGCGGCGCCACCATCCCGCTCCAGCTCACCGGGCCGGCGCCCTGCCACGTGTGCAACGGCTCCGGCGCCAGGGCGGGCACGCTGCCGCGGCCCTGCCCGACCTGCCACGGCCGCGGCACCATCACCCGCGACCAGGGCCTGTTCGGGCTGTCCAGCCCCTGCCCGACCTGCCAGGGCCGCGGCACGGTGATCGACGACCCGTGCACCAACTGCGGCGGCCGGGGCAGCGAGGTCCGCACCCGCGAGCTGAAGGTCCGCATCCCCTCCGGGGTCAGCGACGGCGCCACCATCCGCCTCAAGGGCCAGGGCGAGCCCGGCCAGGCCGGCGCGCCCGCCGGGGACCTGATCGTCAAGGTCCACGTCAGCCAGCACCCGCTGTTCGGCCGCCGCGGCCACGACCTGACCATCACCGTGCCGGTGACCTTCGCCGAGGCCGCGCTCGGCACCGAGCTGAAGGTGCCGACCCTGGACGGGCCGGTGACGCTCAAGGTCCCGCCCGGCACCCAGAACGGCCGCACCTTCCGGGTGCGCGGCCGCGGGGTGCCCGGCACCGCCCGCCGGCTGCTCGGCGACCTGCTGGTCACCGTCGAGGTGGCCGTGCCGGAGCGGCTCTCGCGCAAGGAGCGCGACCTGCTGCGCGAGTTCGCGTCCCTGTCGGACAAGTCGCCGAGGGCCCACCTCGGCATGGACCGCTGAGGTGGTGGCGGTGGCCGAGCGACCCGCCCCGAGCCCGTACGACCGGGCCGTGTTCGTGATCTCGGTCGCGGCCGAGCTGGCCGGCGTCCACCCGCAGACCCTCCGCATCTACGAGCGCAAGGGCCTGGTCCGGCCGAAGCGGACGACGGCCAACTCCCGCCGCTACTCCCAGCGGGACATCGACCGGCTCCGCGAGATCCAGCGGCTCACCGGCCTGGGCGTGAACCTGGCCGGGGTCGAGCGGGTCATGCAGCTGACCGAGGAGGTCGACCGGCTGGCCGCCCGGGTGGCCGCGCTCGAGGCGGAGCTGCGCGCCCAGGCCCGCCGCCACCGCCAGGAGCTGGAGCTGACCCGCCGGGCCGCCCGCCGCGACATCGTCCCCTACTCGTCCGCCATCGTCCGTTACGAACCACCCGACAACCTGAGAGAAGTCTGAACCTCCATGGACGCCAACTCCTTCACCTACCGGGCCCAGGAGGCCCTGGCCGCCGCCCAGCGCACCGCTCGCGCCAGCGACCACCAGCGCATCGAGCCGGAGCACCTGCTGGTGGCGCTGCTGTCCGACACCGAAGGCGTCGTCTACCCGGTGGTCCGCCGGGCCGGCGCCGACCCGGGCATGCTCAAGGCCCGCGCCAACGAGGCCCTCGACCGGATCCCCAAGGTCTACGGGCCCGAGCAGGACACCGTCCTGTCGCCGCAGACCGGGCGGCTGATCGAGCGCGCCCGCAAGGAGGCCGGCGCCCTCGGCGACCAGTACGTCTCCACCGAGCACCTGCTGCTCGCCCTGGCCGAGGGGTCGAACGCGGCGGCCCGGCTGCTCACCGAGGCCGGCGTCACCCGCGAGGCCATCCTGGCCGCGCTCACAGAGGTCCGCGGCGGCAAGAAGGTCACCGACCAGGACCCGGAGAGCAAGTACCAGGCGCTGGAGCGCTTCGGCCGCGACCTCACCGAGATGGCCAGGCAGGGCAGGCTCGACCCGGTGATCGGCCGCGACGACGAGGTCCGCCGGGTGGTGCAGGTGCTGTCCCGCCGGACCAAGAACAACCCGGTGCTGATCGGCGAGCCAGGGGTCGGCAAGACCGCCATCGTGGAGGGCCTCGCCGGCCGCATCGTCGCCGGCGACGTGCCCGAGTCGCTCAAGGACAAGCGGATCGTCGCCCTGGACCTGGGCGCGATGGTCGCCGGGTCGAAGTTCCGCGGCGAGTTCGAGGAGCGGCTCAAGGCCGTGCTGGACGACATCCGCGCCTCCGAGGGCCAGATCATCACCTTCATCGACGAGCTGCACACGGTCGTCGGGGCGGGCGCCGCCGAGGGCGCCATGGACGCCGGCAACATGCTCAAGCCGATGCTGGCCCGCGGCGAGCTGCGCATGGTCGGCGCCACCACCCTGGACGAGTACCGCAAGCACATCGAGAAGGACGCCGCCCTGGAGCGGCGCTTCCAGCCGGTGCTGGTCGGCGAGCCGAGCGTGCAGGACACGATCGCGATCCTGCGCGGGCTGAAGGAGCGCTACGAGGTCCACCACGGCGTGCGCATCAAGGACTCGGCGCTGGTCGCCGCGGCCGTGCTCTCCGACCGCTACGTGACCGGCCGGTTCCTGCCCGACAAGGCGATCGACCTGGTCGACGAGGCCGCCTCCCGGCTGCGCATCGAGATCGACTCGATGCCGACCGAGGTCGACGTGCTCGAGCGCCGCGCCAAGCAGCTGGAGATCGAGCGGGCCGCGCTCCGCAAGGAGACCGACGAGGCTGCCCACGAGCGGCTGGCCAAGCTGGAGGAGGAGCTGGCCGGGCTGCGCGAGAGCCTCGACGGCATGAAGGCCCACTGGGAGGCCGAGAAGGAGGCCATCCAGGAGATCCGGCGGACCAAGGCCCGCATCGAGGAGACCAGGGGCGAGGCCGAGCGGGCCGAGCGCGACGCCGACCTGAACCGCGCGGCGGAGCTGCGCTACGGGGTGCTGCCCGGCCTGGAGCGCGAGCTGGCGGCCGCCAACGAGCGCCTGGCGGCCCTGCAGGCCGACCGCAAGATGCTCAAGGAGGAGGTCGACGAGGAGGACGTGGCCGAGGTCGTCTCCGCCTGGACCGGCATCCCGGTGACGCGGCTGATGCAGGGCGAGATGGCCAAGCTGCTGAAGCTGGAGGACGAGCTGCACCTGCGCGTGGTCGGCCAGGACGACGCGGTCACCGCCGTGGCCGACGCCATCCGCCGCTCGCGGGCTGGCCTGGCCGAGCCGGGCCGCCCGATCGGCAGCTTCCTTTTCCTCGGCCCCACCGGGGTCGGCAAGACCGAGCTGGCCCGCGCCCTGGCCGCGCTGCTGTTCGACGACGAGCGGGCGATGGTCCGCATCGACATGAGCGAGTACGGCGAGAAGCACTCGGTCGCCCGGCTGGTCGGCGCGCCGCCCGGCTACGTCGGCTACGAGGAGGGCGGCCAGCTCACCGAGGCCGTCCGCCGCCGCCCGTACTCGGTGGTGCTGCTGGACGAGGTGGAGAAGGCCCACCCGGACGTGTTCAACGTGCTGCTGCAGGTGATGGACGACGGCCGGCTGACCGACGGCCAGGGCCGCACGGTCGACTTCGCCAACGTCGTGCTGATCATGACCTCCAACCTCGGCTCGGCGCTGCTGACCGACCTGCTCGAGCCCGAGGAGGTCGCCAGGGAGCGGGTCATGGCGGCGGTCCGGGAGGCGTTCAAGCCGGAGTTCCTCAACCGCCTCGACGAGATCCTGGTGTTCCACCGGCTCTCCCGCGAGGACCTGGCCAGGATCGTCGACATCCAGGTGGCGCGGCTGACCGACCGCCTGGCCGACCGGCGGCTGACCCTGGAGCTGACCCCGGCGGCCAGGGCCTGGCTGGCCGAGCGCGGCTACGACCCGACCTACGGCGCGCGGCCGCTGCGCCGGCTGGTCGCCAAGGCGATCGGCGACGAGCTGGCCCGCCGCCTGCTCGGCGGCGAGCTGACCGACGGCGACAGCGTGCTGGTCGACGCGGACGGCGACCGGCTGACCTTCACCCGCCGCCAGCCCGCCGCGGTCGCCTGAGCGACGGGAACCTCCCGCCGTACGCACCGGTCGGGCCCGGCCACGGCGTGGAAGTCGAGGGCTGCGCTGAGCGGGGACTGGCCAACCCTGGAACCCGACAATACACTCAGGGCATGCGACCACCGCCTGGCTACCGCAAGGGCGCCCGCCCGATCTACCCCGGCACGCTCCGCACCGTGGTGCTGGGGATGGTGGCCTGGTTCCTCGCCCTGCTCGGCTTCCGTCTCCCGTTCGGGGTGCCGCTGTGGCTGAAGCTGGTGCTGGAGGTCATGGTGGTCTGGTTCATCTGGCGGGGGATCAAGGCCGCCAGGAGGGCGCCCAGGAACCACCTGCGCCTGTTCAACGCCCAGGAGGCCTTCGCCAGCGCCTTCCTGGTGCAGGCGATCGTGCTGCTGCTCAGGACCGGCTGAGCCGGGCTCGGACCAGGCCACCCGGCAGGGCGGCGAGCAGCCGCGGGGTGATCCGCGCCTGGCCGAGGCCGGCCTCGACCAGGGTCTGGAACACGGCCGGGTCGGCGCCGGCGGCGGCCAGCCCCGCCTCGGCCAGCGCCCGCGAGCGGACCGCCCAGGCCAGCACGGCGGCGTGGCGCAGGTGCCGCCCGAACGCCCGCGCCAGCAGCCGGCGGTAGGCGTCGGCGGCCCGCGCGGGCGCGGCGATCGCGGCCGCCGCGGCCAGCCGGCCGGACGCGAGCGCGTAGTAGATGCCCTCACCGGACAGCGGGTTCACCAGCGAGGCGGCGTCGCCGGCCAGCAGCACCCGGCCCCGTCCCGGCGGGGGCCGCGACGACGAGAAGGGCAGGTGGTGGGCTCGCAGGCCGGCCGGGTCGCCGGCCTGTGGCAGCCCCGCCCGCAGGCGCGCCTCCAGCTCGGCCCGCCCGCCGCGCAGCCGGCTGCGCAGCAGCCCGTAGCCGACGTTGGCCAGGCCGGTGCCGGTCGGGAACCACCACAGGTAGGCGGGCCAGCCCTCGGCCACCCAGGCGATCAGCTGGGCGTCGGCCGCCCCGGCCGCCGGTGCGTAGCCGCGCAGCGCCACCGCCGTGGCGCGGTGCGGGTTGGCGGGCGCGCCCAGCAGCCGCCGCACGGCGGAGTTGGCGCCGTCCGCCCCGACCACCACGCGGGCGGCCAGCTCGCCGTCGACCACCACCAGCCCGTCGCGCCGGCGCTGCTCCAGCCGGCGGACCTTGTGCCGCCGCACGGGCACCCCGCGGCCGGCGGCCAGCTCGACGAGCCGGGCGTCCAGCACCTCGCGCGGCACCACGTGGCTGGGCCGCGCCGGCTCGCCGGCCGCCTCCAGGCCGCGGGGCGAGCGCAGCCGCAGCCGCCGGATCGGCGGGTAGCCGGCCAGCACCGCGCCGGCCCCGAGGGCCTCCAGCTCGTCGACCGCGTGCGGGCCGATCCCGTCGCCGCACGGCTTGTCGCGCGGGAACGCCGCCTTGTCGAGCAGCAGCACGGCCGCGTCCGGCCGCAGCCGCCTGGCCTCCAGCGCCGCCGCGCAGCCGGCCGGCCCGGCGCCGACCACCAGCAGGTCGAGGACCGAGCCGGTGCCTATGACGGCTTGACGGTCGGGTCGGCGACCACGACCCTCGTGGCCGGCTGGCCGCAGCGGCAGTCCCAGGTCTCCGGCGCCTCGACGTCGGCCGCGAACGGTACCGAGACGACGTGTTCCCGGGTGCACAGGTAGGTGACGACCTGGCGGGGGGCGTAGGCGCTCGAGGGCGCCCGCAACCGGTCGAACTCCTCCGGCAGCTGGTACCGGGCGCCGTCCATTGCCGCTCCTTTCTACCGAGCAGGCTAAGTATCGCGCCAGCGGCAAACAGGAGGGAAGGGGTCGTTACCCGTTGGTTGGGGTCCCCCGCGCTGCGGGTCGCCCCAGTCAGGCCCGTCCTGGGTCGTAGGCGTCGGCACGAGGGGCGACGTCCAAGACCACGACGACCCGCTCGTCCTCGTCGATGCGGTACCGCACACGGTAGGTGCCGCGGCGGGCGCTCCAGTAGCCCTCGAACGGCGCTCCGAGCGCATGACCCACCCGACGCGGGTTGTCCCGCAAGGGGCCGTCGATGAACTCCCAGGCCGCCATGGCCACCTTGAGGGGCAGCCGGTCGGCGAGGGCCCGGCGGGCGGGTGGGGCGATCAGGAGCTCGTAGCGGTCGCTCAACGAGCTTCGCGCCGCCGCCGCTCCATGATCGCGGCCATGTCGTCGCGGCTGGTGACCTCACCGGCGGCGACCATCCGTTCGGCCTCCACCAGCCGGTCCACGGCGGCCTGGTCGCGCAGCAGCGCGAGCGTCTCCATGAGCGCCTCGAAATCGTCGGCCGCGAGGATGACCGCGACGGGCACCCCGTTGCGCGTGACCGTGTACTGCTCGTGGGTCCTGGCGACCTCATCGAGGAGGGCGGAGAGGTGCGCCTTCGCGTTGGCAAGCGGTTCCGTCTTCATAGACCAGAATTCTAGTCCAACCGGTCCCCGCTGGTACAGGGCGGCGACGATACTGTGGAGCATGGCGTTCATCGGGTGGGACCCAGGCCCGGTCCCGCTGCCCCCGGTCGAAGGGGCGCGGTGAGGCCGCTCCGGCCCGGGCGCGCGGGGCCCGCCCGGCCGCCGCGGGCCGACCCGGCCGTCGCCGCCGGGATCGCGATCGCCATCGCCGCCATCTCCACCGCGCCGGTGCTGGTGCGGGTCGCGCACGTGCCCGCCCTGGCGCTCGCCTTCTGGCGCTGCCTGGCCGGGTCCGCCCTGCTCGCCCCGTTCGCGCTGCGCGGCGGCGAGCGGCCGGCCAGGGCCGAGGCGGGCCGGCTGGCCGCCGCCGGCGTGCTGCTGGCCTTCCACTTCGCGCTGTTCAACGCGTCGCTGTCGTTCACGACGGTGGCCTCCTCGGCCACGCTGGTGAGCTGCTCGCCGCTGTTCGTCGGGCTGGGCGGCCGCCTGCTCGGCGAGCCGCCCACCAGGCGGGCGTGGCTGGGCATCGCCCTGGCCGTGGCCGGCGCCGGCCTCATCGGGCTCGGCGACGCCACCGGCCTGGACCTCGGCCGGCGGGCGCTGCTCGGGGACACCCTGGCGTTCGCCGGGGCGGCCATGATCGCCGGCTACCTGCTGCTCGGGCGGGTCGCGCGCCGCCGCCTGCCGGTCGCCACCTACGCCACCTGGGTGTACGGCATCGCCGCCGCCGCCCTGCTGCCGGCCTGCCTGCTGGCGGGCGCGGCCCTCGGCGGCTACCGGACCGGGTCCTGGCTGGCCGTCGCCGGGGTGGTGGCCGGCCCCCAACTGCTCGGCCACACCGTCTTCAACGGCCTGCTGTCCAGGGTCAGCGCCACGGTGGTGGCGGTCGTCACCCTGATCGAGCCGGTCGGCGCGACCCTGCTGGCCTGGCTGCTGTTCCGCGAGCTGCCGGCCACGGCCTTCTGGCTCGGCGCCCCCCTGGTGCTGGCCGGCGTGTGGCTGGCGGCGACCCGTGGCGGGCGCGCCGGCGCCCACCCGGCCCCGGTCGGCAGCCCCGGCTGAGGGCCTGTGGACGGCGCCCCGCCGGCGGCGCCCCCACGATGTACCCTGCCCGGGGTCAACCGTTGGGAGGACGGGAAGATGCCGGGAACGATCCTGGTCGGCAGTCAGTGGGGGGACGAGGGCAAGGGCAAGGCCACCGACCTGCTGGCCAACGAGATGGACGTGGTCGTCCGCTACCAGGGCGGCAACAACGCCGGGCACACCGTGATGGTGGACGGCCAGACGTTCCGCCTGCACCTAGTCCCCAGCGGCGTGCTGTACCCGCACATCACCCCGGTCATCGGCGACGGCGTGGTGGTCGACCCCGGCTTCCTCCTGGCCGAGGTGGCCGCCCTCG
>DASQWY010000388.1:0-2215 GCA_035640005.1 Actinomycetes bacterium | reverse complement strand
AGCTCACCTTCCACCACCTGAGCGACAACACCAGCGAGGGCAGCTACTCGATCACCCAGGCCAACCTCAGCGCGCTGCTGGACTGGCTGGCGCAGCGCGCCGGCCAGGGCACGGCGGTCAAGACCGTGCACGAGGTCATCGGCGGCTCGCTGAAGCCGGGCGTGCCCGGCCCGGTGCCGCCGGTCGGCCAGCCGCTGCAGAACGCCTCGCTGGAGGGCGACGCCAACGGCAACGGGGTTCCCGACTGCTGGTCGTTCGGGACCTTCGGCAGCAACACCGCCGTGTGGACGCGCACCTCGGACGCCCACTCCGGCGGCTGGGCCGAGCGGGTGGACATCACCAGCTACACCTCGGGCGACCGCAAGCTGGTGATGACCCAGGACCTCGGTGAGTGCACGCCGACCGTGACGCCGGGGCACCGCCAGGCGATCACGGCCTGGTACAAGAGCACCAGCCCGACGCAGCTGGTGACCTACTACCGCGACGCGGTGGGCAAGTGGTTCTACTGGACCTCCAGCCCGCTGTTCCCGGCCAGCGGCGCCTGGGCGCAGGCGAGCTGGACCACCCCGGCCGTGCCGAGCGGCGCGACCGCCATGAGCTTCGGGCTCAACCTGGCCGCCGTCGGCTCGCTGACCACCGACGACTACACACTCGACGACGCGGGCGTCGCCCCGCCGACGGTGTCGACCGCGCTCGGCGACAACGCCTCGCTGGAGATCGACGGGAACGGCGACAACGTGCCCGACTGCTACCAGCTCGGCGCCAGCGGCACCAACACCGCGACCTGGAGCCGGACCGCCGACGCCCACTCCGGCGGCTGGGCCGAGCGGGTCGACATCAGCGCCTGGACCTCCGGCGACCGCAAGCTGGTCACCAAGCAGGACACCGGCGGCTGCTCGCCGGTGGTCACCCCCGGGCACGCCTACCAGCTCGGCGTCTGGTACAAGGAGGGCCCGGCCCGGTTCGTCGCCTACTACCGCGACGCCAGCGGCGTGTGGCGCTACTGGACCCAGAGCCCGCTGCTGGCCGCGCAGCAGAGCTGGACCCGCGCGACCTGGACCACCCCGGCGGTGCCGGCCGGCGCGACCGCGCTGAGCTTCGGGCTGAACCTGGCCCAGGCCGGCTCGCTGGTCACCGACGACTACTCCATGACCGACACGACCGTGGGACAGCAGCAGGCGGTGCCCGAGCTGAGCGGCATCATCGCGGACTGACCCCCCGACCTGCCCAGCCCGCGGGCAGGGCAAAGCGCCGCCCGCCCGATCCTCGAAGGATCGGGCGGGCGGCGCCGCTGTCCGGGATAAGGACCCGGGTCATCGGGAGGTGCGCTCGCGTTCCTCCTGCGGGCGCGCGGCCTGCTCGAGGGTCAGCCACCGGGCCGTGCCGATGCGGCCGGAGGCGTCGAACGCCAACTCGACCACGCGCGGCCCGTCGGGGCCGTCCACCTCGAGGCGGCCCTGGTCGCTGCCCTGGCCGGCGGGCCGCGCCCGGACCGCGCCACGGCCGAGCAGGTCCCGGTGCCAGCCGGCGATCGCCGCACGGCCGGACCGGTGCGGCCCGGAGGACACCAGCAGGCTGCGCTCGGCGAACAGGTCCGCGGCCAGTGCTGCGTCGCCGTCCGCCAGCGCCTCCGCGTAGGCCGCCATCACCGCCTTGGGGTCCCGCGAGGCGCCCGGCTCATGCGCGAGCGCCCCGCTGTCGAGGTCGTCCGGCACGTCGTCGACCGCCGCGTGGGCGCGGTCGGGCGCGTCCGGCGGCAACCCCTCGACCGGAAGGTCGGCCAGCCGCGCGGTGTCCCGCTCCTGCCGCTCCGCCATCGCGCTCCCTCCATGTCGCTCGCTCACCCGGGGAGTGGCCGGTGGGACCACCCGGCAAACGTTGCCGCGACCCCGCCCCCACGGGCTTGGAGCCGGTAGGTGAGGTCCTTTGCCGCGCGGGTTGCGGTCCGCCGCCCGGCGGGAAGGCCCCCCCGTGGCGCCTTGCCGCGCGGGTAGGGGTGCTTTGCCGCGTGGGTCGTCCTTTGCCGCGTGGGTGGTGATGCTTTGCCGCGTGGGTCGCGGTCCGCCGCCCCTCGTTTGACCCTTTGCCGCGTGAGTTGCGCAGCTTTGCCGCGTGGGTCGCGCCTTGCCGCGCAGGTTGCGGTGCTTTGCCGGTCAGGTGGTCGTGCTTTGCCGCGCAGGTGCAGCTTTGCCGCGTGAGTGATTGGATCCAGACC
>DASQWY010000387.1:0-2016 GCA_035640005.1 Actinomycetes bacterium | reverse complement strand
CCGCCGCACCACCGCCCGGCGGCGGGCGGCCGGCGGCGGGGCGAGCAGGCGCGGCACCGGCGCGGCGCCGGGCAGCAGCTCCGCCAGCACCCGGTTGACCTCCACCGCCGGCAGCAGCGGCACCGCCAGGCGGGCGGCGGTCGTGTCCGAGCGGCCGACCCGGCCGGCGCTCTGCACCCGCACGGCGGCCAGCCCGAGCAGGCGGCGCAGCAGCGACTCCTCGACCCGCACGACCTGCACCCGCGCCAGCGGCAGCACCGCCTCCCGCCGCTCCAGCAGCCCGCGCCGCACGACCAGGTCCTCGCCGACCCGCGCCAGGGTGAAGCCGGCGTCGGTGACCACGGTGGAGGCGGCGGCCAGCCCCAGCCACAGCGCCGCGCCGGCCACCACCAGGGCGGCCAGGGCCGCCGGGGTGGTCGGCGCGACCGCGGAAGGGTCCAGGCGGCGCAGCAGCCGGTCCGGCACCCAGTCCAGCAGCTGGCTCGCCGGGCCGAGCACGGCCAGCACGGCCGCCGCCCGCGACCCGGTGATCCCGGCCAGCGCCAGCTGCCCGAGGGTGAGCCGCACCACCACCCGCTCCGGCGCCGCCGGCTCGGCCGGCGCCCGCCCGCCGCCCACCGCCTTCGCGCGCAGCAGGGTGGCGCGCAGCGCGTTGGCCTCGCCGAGGCCGACCACGTCCAGGTCGACCTCGGCGCGGGCGGTGCCGCCGGCGGTCTCCACCCGCAGGGTCGCCACCCCCAGCAGCCGGTGCAGCGGCTTGCGAACCAGGTCGACCTGCTGGATGCGGTCCAGCGGCACCACCCGCCGGTGGCGCGCCAGCACCCCCTCCTCCAGCCGCAGCGCGCCGCCCGAGACGGCGTAGGTGCGCCGCAGCCACTCCAGCCCCGTCCAGGCGGCCAGCGCGGCCACCCCGGCGGCGATCAGCGCCAGGTCGCGCCGGGCCAGCAGCAACAGCAGCAGCGGCCACAGGCTGCGGACGTGCCTGCCGGCGAAGAACAGCGGGCTGAGCAGGTGCAGGCGCCGGGCGGGCACCACCCCGCCCGCCAGCTCCTCAGACCGCATCGCCGGTGCCGGCGCGGGCCAGGATCAGCCGGCGGAGGACCTCGGCCTCGCCCGCCGCGATGCCGGGGATGGTCGCGTCGGTGCCGGCCGAGGCGGTGTGCACCACCAGCCGCGCCAGGCCGACGGCCCGCTCGACCGGCCCCTGGCTGACGTCGATGTGCTGCACCCGGAAGTAGGGGATGGCGGAGTGGACCCGGTGCACGACCCCGTGGCGCAGCTCCAGGGCGTCGCCGGCCACCTGGTAGCGCCAGCGGCGGTAGCGGGCCCTCGGCAGCCACCAGGCCTCGGCCGCGCCGGCCACCGCCAGCAGCCCCGCGGCCAGCCCCGGCGGGCCGGGCACGGCCGCGCCGGCCAGCCGCGCGCCGAGGTCCACCGCCAGGGCGGCCAGCGCCACCACCAGGAAGGCGGCGGCCTCCTGCACGGTCCAGACCACCACCACGCGCCGGTCCAGCGGCCGGGGCGCCGCCTCGCTCGCGTCCATCCGGGCAAGCCTACCGGCCGGGTTGGGGGCCGTGGGCGGCCGCGCCGATAGAATGGGTGCATGGGAGGCGAGCGGATCCCCGAGTTCCGGGCACCGGCCCGGGTGCTGCTGGCGTCGCCGCGCGGCTACTGCGCCGGCGTCGACCGGGCCATCGACATCGTCGAGGTGGCCCTCGCCACCTACGGCCCACCGATCTACGTGCGCAAGCAGATCGTCCACAACCTGCACGTGGTGCGCCGGCTGGAGGCCGCCGGCGCGGTCTTCCTCGACGAGCTGGACGAGGCGCCGGAGGGCGCCACCGTGGTCTTCTCCGCCCACGGGGTCGCGCCCGAGGTCCACGCCGAGGCACGGCGGCGCGGCCTCAAGGTGATCGACGCCACCTGCCCGCTGGTCACCAAGGTCCACCAGGAGGCGCGCAAGTTCGCCGGCAAGGGCTACGACATCGTGCTGGTCGGCCACCAGGGCCACGAGGA
>DASQWY010000386.1:0-2940 GCA_035640005.1 Actinomycetes bacterium | reverse complement strand
GGCTCGACCGGGCCGCCCGCAGCCTCGGCGTGGACGCGCCGACGACGCTGGTGGCCGCCTCGCCGTTCGACTTCCGGCGCAACGCCCTGCTGTACGTCCCGCGCGGCATGCCGGCGCCCGCCGACCCGAGCTTCCAGGACGCCGCCGAGCGCGAGCTGACCGGCCTGGTCGAGGCCTCACGGGGCCGCGCGATGGTGCTCTGCACCTCCTGGCGGGCGGTCGAGTCGTTCGCCGCGGCCCTGGCCGGCCTGCCCTACGAGCTGCTGGTCCAGGGCGACGACACGCCCGCGCGCCTGGCCGCCCGCTTCCGCGACCAGGTCGCCAGCGTGCTGGTAGCCACCCGCACCTTCTTCGAGGGCGTCGACGTCCCCGGCGAGAGCCTGTCGCTGCTGGTGCTGGACCGGCTGCCGTTCCCGCGGCCCGACGACCCGCTGCTGGCAGAGCGGGGCCGCCGGGTGGAGGCATCCGGCGGCTCCCGCTTCGGCGAGGTCTGGCTGCCGGCGGCCGCCGTCTCCCTGCAGCAGGCACTCGGCCGCCTGGTCCGCTCGGAGACCGACCGGGGGGTGATGGCGGTGCTCGACCGGCGCCTCGCCGACGCCGGCTATGCCCCGACCCTGCTGGCCAGCCTGCCGCCGGCGCCGCTGTGCCGCTCCCTGGAGGAGGTGCGGGCGTTCTTCGCGCGGGAGCAGGCGACCGCCGCCGCGCCGGCCGGGTAGGCTTCGGCCGGACCCCGCCCGAAGGGAGCAACCCCATGCCCACACCGGAGCAGCGCCTCGAGGAGCTCGGCGTCACCCTGCCCCCGCCGGTCGCGCCGCTCGCCGCCTACGTGCCGTGCGTGCGGACGGGGAACCTGGTGTACGTGTCCGGGCAGGTGCCGCTGGTCGACGGCAGCCCGAGCCACACCGGCCGGCTCGGCGCCGGGGTGGGCCTGCAGGAGGGGGCCGCCGCCGCCCGCCGCTGCGCGGTGAACGTGCTGGCCGCGCTCAAGGCCGAGCTCGGCGAGCTGTCCAGGGTCCGCCGGGTGGTCAAGGTCACCGGCTTCGTGGCCAGCGACCCCGCCTTCACCGACCATCCCAAGGTGGTCAACGCCGCCAGTGAGCTGTTCGCCGAGGTGTTCGGCGACGCCGGCAGGCACGCCAGGGCCGCGGTCGGCGTCGCCGCCCTCCCGCTCGGCGTCCCGGTCGAGGTCGAGGCGATCGTCGAGGTCGACTAGCCTCCCGTCCGCGCCTCGTCGCGCCGGGCCGCCCGGGAAGGGCGCTGCTCGGCGCGGTCTTCGGCGTCCGTTGGCGCCCCGAACGAGTCACTGGTCATCCATCTTTGCCGGTTGTGCAGGGCGAGCAACCGGCGTATCATTTTCACTGGTGACGACAGGGAGGAGCACCACGATGAGCTGGGACTTCGAGCAGGACCTGAGGGAGCAGCGGGTCGCCGAGCTGCTCCGCGACGCCGAGCACGCCCGGCAGGTCGCGGCGGCCCGCCGCGCGCGGCGGGCGCGGCGCGTCCGCCGCCTGCGCCGGCTGCTGGGACCGGTCGCGCCGAGCCAGCTGGTCGCCTCGGCCCGGGCGGCCACCGACACCCTCGGCCTGATCTTCAGCGCCGCCTGGCCGGCCGACCCGCCCGCGCCCGGCGGCCGCGCCCGGCCGGCCGTCGGCCACTGACCGCGCGACACGGCGGCCCGGGCCGTGCGAGGCTATGCGCTGCCCGCGCCGCACGACCTGGAGCCGCCGTGTCCCGTCCCGTCCCGCGGCGCCGCCCCCGGGCGGCGCTGGCGCTGCCGCTGGTCCTGGCCGCCCTGCTGGCCGCCTGTGTGAGCCAGCGGGCGCCGTCCGCGCCGGCCGGCAGCCGTCCCACCGCGGCGACCGCCACCAGCCCGACCCGGGCGCCTGCCACCACCGCCCCCGCCCGCGCCGGCAGCACCCACGACCCGACCGGCGCCGCCGTCACCCTCGCCTTCGGCGGCGACGTCCACTTCGAGGGCGTGCTCGCCGGCCGGCTGGCCAGCGACCCGGCCACCGCCGTCGGCCCGGTCGCCGCCGTCCTGCGCCGCGCCGACCTGGCCATGGTCAACCTGGAGACGGCGGTCACCACCAGGGGCTCGCCGGCGGGCAAGCAGTTCACCTTCCGCGTGCCGGGCGCCGCCTTCGCCGCCCTCCAGGCGGCCGGCGTCGACGTGGCCACCATGGCCAACAACCACGGCATGGACTTCGGCGTCACCGGCCTGCGCGACTCCCTGGACGCGGCCAGGGCGGCCGGCTTCCCGGTCGCCGGCATCGGCCGCGACGCCGCCGAGGCGTTCCGGCCGCGCCGCTTCACCGTGCACGGGCAGCGCATCGCGGTGCTGGCCGCCACCCAGGTGCTCGACGCCAGCCTGGCCGCCGCCTGGAGCGCCGGCGACGGCAAGCCCGGCCTGGCGTCGGCCTACGACGAGGGCCGGCTGCTGGCGGCGGTCAGGGCCGCCCGGGCCACCGCCGACACCGTGGTGGTCGACCTGCACTGGGGCAAGGAGCTGGCCAGCTGCCCGATCGACCGGCAGCGGGCGCTCGCCCCCCGGCTGGTCGCGGCCGGCGCGGACGTGGTGGTCGGCTCCCACGCCCACGTGCTGCTCGGCGCCGGCTGGCTGCACGGCGCCTACGTCGACTACGGGCTCGGCAACTTCGTCTTCTACTCCGGCGGCGGCGTCACCGCCCAGAGCGGCGTGCTGCTGCTCACCGTGCGCGGGCGGGCGGTCACCAGGGACCGCTGGGTGCCCGCCACCATCTCGGGCGGGATCCCGCTGCCGCTGCGGGGCGCCGCCGCCGAGGGGGCGGTGGCCCGCTGGAGGGCGCTGCGCGGCTGCACCGGGCTGGCCGCCGGCCCCTGACCGTGGCCGACGCCCTGCACCTGCTCGCGGTCGCCGTCCAGTTCCTGACCAGGATCCCCGTGCCCGGCCGGGTGGAGGTC
>DASQWY010000385.1:0-17506 GCA_035640005.1 Actinomycetes bacterium | reverse complement strand
GATCCTCGCCGCGACGGTGCGCACCTGCCCACCGCACGTGCGGGCCTGGCACCCGACCGGGATGGCCGATCCAGCGGGCTTTGCTGGGATGGGCTGTGTCGAGGCGCTGGTGCACGGCCACGACATCGCCCAGGGTCTCGGGCTGGCCCTGGACCCACCACGCGAGGTATGCGCCCGCGTGCTCGCCCGGATGTTCCCCCACGTCGTGGCTGACCTGGCCGACCTCGACCCATGGACGGCCTTGCTGTGGGCCACCGGCCGCATCGCGCTGCCCGGGCGCCCCCAGGTTGCGCACTGGCGCTGGTGCGGCGCCCCGCCGGGCGAGAACGAATGAACACTGCCACCACGGCACTCCGGTGATGGACATCACCCAGACGCCGGCACCACCGTCCCGCCGCAGGCCGCCCAACCGCAAAGATCACGATCTACGGCTGGAGTACTAGGTACTCGGGTTTGTAAGTTCCTGCGTGGTCCTTACTTGCTCTAACCGCACTCCGCTCCGAGTCGCCTGGACGCTCAGGTGCTCTGCGGGCGGTCGCTGCCGTTGATCGTGGCTGGCTCGCCCATGAAGAACCAGTAGGCGAGACCCTCCAGCTTCTCCGTGCCCGCATCGATCTGGTCCCGCTCAGGGTTCTCAGCCCAGGCATCGTGGTCGGTCCACGACCGGGGAAACCACGACAGATACCAGAACCCCTCTGCCAGCCAGCGCTCGACGACACCCACCCCGGCGAGGGCTCGACAGCACTGCTCCATGGCGTGGGTCAGGTGGCTGAAGGCCCCATGGTCCCATCGGAGGTCGCACCGCAACGCAAGCAGAAACGAGCCAGGCTCGGCAGCGAACTCCTGCCGTAGGACAACGCGCCAGTCTTGGGTGCTCACCCGTACATGATGGCCGATCTGCACCCCCGACGGCCCGGTACCGACCGTGCTGCCATCGAGAGCAGCAAGACCCCGCAGCGAAACGGGAGGTCATGCCGCGTTGGCAAGCTGCTGGTGATCCTTCATGTCGAAGGCGTTCGCCACCATGGTGGTCCAGATGGCCTTCGACACGAAGGTGATGTCCGCCAGCAACAACACGGTCTACAAGAAGAAGCTGCCGATCGCCGGAGAAGTCGCTCGACGGTTCGCCGTCAAATAAGGCAGTGACACCGTGGGGCCGGGCAATGTGCCCGGCCCCACGCATCACCGAACGTTGGGTTGTCGGCGCCTGGTCAGAACCTGTCGAGCCTGAATGACGGGCCGCAGCCGGTGACCTGGTTCAGCGACGGGATGTGCGCGACGTACCACAGGACGACGTCGGCGTTCTGGACGCTCTGGTTGTTGGCGTAGACGGCGGGCACGCTGCCGGGAGCGCCTGGAGGGGACGACTGGGCACCGCCGAAGCTGCTCCAGTCCTCGAGCCCGGAGTACTGCAGCGCCCAGATCTCCCCGTGGTCGCCGTCTCTGGCCCGGACCATGGCCCGTCTCCCCGACGCGATGTCGACCTGCTGCCACTGGTAGAGGAACGGCGGGAGCATGGGACCGGCAACCAGCCGCCCTTCCTCGGGCACGGCGGTCCAGCCGCCGACGCCCTCGAACCACTGCTGGAAGGAGTCGCCCGGGAAGCCGTCGAGGTCGAGGTCGTAGCGGAAGGGCACGTGGTAGCTGTGCTGGCCTTGGTGCTCGACGCCCGGGCCGTGGATGAGGATCGACGAGGCGAACTGCCCGTCGTCGTAGAACCGCCAGATGTGCTCGTAGAGGTAGGCCCCTCCGTAGAGGTCGTACGCGGCCCTGATGTCGAAGCCGTTCACGATGTTGCGGACGTTGGCGGTACCGCTGAGGCTCTGGAGCCGGTCGGTGAAGGCGAAGTCGGCCGCGTAGCTCACGTGGATGAACGGAACCGAGGCGGCGTAGATCACCAGCGTCCCGTTGTAGCTGCAGTTACCGAGCCGCAGGTCGCCGTTTGGCGAGATGAAGTAGTTGACGTCCCAGTTGGACTGCGAGATGAGCGTCATCTCGTCCCCCTCGCTACTGCACCGTGAGCCGCTCCGGCCCGAAGAAGTCGACCACCTGGCGATCGCTCAGGTCGACCACCGCGAAGCGACGTTCGCTGGCCGAGGGAAGCAGGAACACGACGGCGTACCGGTGCGGAGGGTCATCCTTGCCCGCGGTGGATGGGAAGAACAAGCGGGTGAGTGGGTTCATGTCGCGGTCCGCCAGAAAATCCCTGGCCCGCTCGTCGCCGGCGACGAGTTCCTCCGCCTCCTGCTTCTCCTCCTCGCTCAACTGGAACTGGACCGGTGTCTCCTCGACGGCACGGACCTCCTGCGTGCCCAGGTCCACCACGGCCACTACGGATCGGTTCGAGTCGTAGTCGTAGAACCCGACCACGGCCTGCCGGGCGCCGTCCGGTTCCTTCCGGCCGATGGTCGTCGGCTGGACCAGCACCGTCCTGGAGCGCGCTCCGACCACCCCTCTGAGCCGCTCATCCTGGCTACTGAGACGCACGGCGAGGTCGACCTCGTCTGCCTCTAGCGGAGCGATGTTGGGCATGGTTCCGCCTACCTTCCCGACGCGGAGAGGGAAGCTGCGTCAGCGTTGGAAGGGAGGAGCACGGGCCATGACCATGCCCTGTTCACGGGATTGAGACGGATCAAGTTGGTGAGAACGATCCTTACCTTCATTCTATTTTGAGGAGAATGCATGAACAAGCTCTCCGGTATCAGCCGCTCCCGGGCGGCGCCAGCAGCTGCTGGTCGAGCCAGGGGCGCAGGAGCGGCAGGACCTGGGCGGCCTGCATCGCCTGGCTGTGGTCCAGGCCCTCCAGCACGTGCACCTGCCAGCCGAGGGCTTCCAGCTCGGCGCGCCGCTCCACGACCGGGCCGGCGTAGCTCACGTGCACCCCGCCCCAACGCTCGCCGAAGTCGATCTCGTCCTTGGAGCCCACGAAGCACAGGCGGGGGCAGCCGATCCGCGCCTGGGCGGCGAGGTCGTCGAACCCTTGCAGCGCCTGGTACAGGGTGACGAACTGGCGCGTCTGCGCCTCGGTCAGCGTCACCTCGACCCGCGACCAGTCGGGCTCGTCGGGCGGCTCCTGCGACGGTGGCGGGGTCGCTGCGGCGCCGCGCGCCGGGGCCGAGCTGGCCATCGCATGGGTCGCCATGGTGACCTTCAGCATCTGCGCGTACGGCCCGCCGACCGGTGGGAACCCGCCCATGACCAGCGCCGCCAGCCGGTCGGTCCGGATCGCGAGCTGCAGCCCGGCAAGCGCCAGCCAGGAGTAGCCGTAGTAGCCGAACCGGCCGGCGCCGGCGGCATCGGCCACGGCCAGCAGGTCGCCGGCGACGTTGGCTGGCGTCAGGGTGCCCGGTTTCGGCACCTGCAGGACGTGGCCTTCGTAGTCGAACGCGACCACCCGGAACGCGTCGCCGAGGCCGTCGACGAGGGTGCGGCCAAGGGCCGGGTCAGCGCCCCACCTTCGCAGCTCCTCGGCCCGTGGTCCCTCGACCGGCCGCGGGTTGACGGGCAGCAGCACCGTGGGCCCCCGGCCGTGGACCTCGATGGCGATGGTGCCTCCGTCGTGCAGTTTCGCCGCTGGCATGGCGTCGCCTCCGTCCTCGGGCCGTAGATTCAATTGTCTCATTGAATTGCTATATGAGACTTCTCAGGTGCTCTGCCCGCGATGATGCGCGTCTGCTGCCTGAAAAGTCTCAAATCGCGGTGGAAGTGCTAGGCTCCGCGTGTGGCGGGCGGACGGCGACCGGACGGCGGTGGCGGGGGCAGGGTGCGGGCCGTCGCCCTGGCGCAGGCGGCCGGCATCTCGGTCCAGCAGGTCCGCAACTACGTGGACCTCGGGATCCTCCCGCCGGTCGAGCGCACCGCCAGCGGCTACCGCGTCTTCACCGGCGAGCACGCCGAGGCGCTGCTGGTCGCCCGCAGGCTGGCCGAGGGCCACGGCTGGGCCCGGGCGCGCACGATCATGCGCGCCGTCCACGGCCGCGACCTGCAGGCCGCGCTGGCCGCCCTCGACCAGGGCCACGCCGAGCTGGACCGCGAGCGGGCCGAGATCGCCACGGTGCTGGCCGCCTTCGCGACCGTGGTGCGCGGCCCGGTCGCGGCCGGCCCGCTCCCCCGCCGCGGCGCCAGGATCGGCCAGGCCGCCGAGGCCGCCGGGGTGCGGCCGTCGCTGCTGCGGCTGTGGGAACGGCGCGGGCTGCTGCGGCCGGGCCGGGAGCCGGCCACGGGCTACCGCACCTACGACGAGCCGGAGGTGCGCACGGCGCGGGTGGTCGCGCTGCTGCGCCGCGGCGGGTACCCCTTGGCGATCGTGCGCGCGGTCGTCGAGGAGCTGCGCAGCACCGGCAGCCCCGAACGGGTCCGCGCCGAGCTCGCCAGGCGCGAGCAGCAGCTGCGGCGCCGCAGCCTGCGGCGGCTACGCGCCTCCGCGGCCCTGTACGCCTACCTCGAGCGGCTGGGGCTGGCCGACCCGTCAGCGTGACGGGGACGGCCGCCGCCCGAGCACCTGGTCCAGGGTGGTCGCCGGGACGGTGGGCAGCCGGTCGCGGATGCCGGACACCTCCACGGTCATGTCGGTGGTGTTCATGACGACCGCGGCCTGGGCCTGCCTGGCGAACGCCGGCGAGACCGGCCGGGCCAGCAGCGACAGCGCCCGCAGCATCGGCAGCGGGACGTGCTGGGTGCGGCCGGGCCGGCCGCTGGCGGCGATGAGCCGCTCGGCGAGCTGGTTGAGGCTGAGGTTCTGCGGCCCGGCGACCTCCACGACCTGGCCGCGCAGCGACGGGTCGTGGACGGCGAGGTCGACGGCGGCGGCGACGTCGTGGGCGGAGACGAAGTTGATCGGGTTGCGGCCGGGACCGAGCACCAGCGCCTTGCCGCCCCCGGCGAGCTTGGCGCCGATGATCCCGACCCAGGTCTCCAGGTACGCGGCGGGCCGGATGATCGTCCACTGCAGGCCGCTGGCCCGCAGCGCCTGCTCGGCGGCGTACTTGGCGCGGTGCAGCGACATCGGGTGGTCGGGGGCGGCGCCCAGCACCGACACCAGCACCAGCCGCCGGGCGCCGGCGGCGGCGGCCGCCTCGACCAGGGCGCGGTTGCCGTCGCGGTCGATCGCCTCGGGGCCGTCGGGGCCGATGAACCCGTGCACCGCCGAGACCACCGTCTCGCAGCCGCGCACCGCCGCGGCCACCGCGCCCGGGTCCCGCAGGTCACCGGTCAGGAGCTCCACCGACTCGGGCGGGCGCGCGGCCCGGGAGGGGTCGCGGGTGAGCACCCGCACCGCCAGGCCCCGGTCCGACAGCCGCCGGACCACCTGCGTGCCCAGCGTGCCGGTCCCCCCGGCCACCAGGATCATGACCTCACCCCCGCGTCGGCGCCGCCGACCACCCGGCGGGTGTTGACATCGACGTCGCCGCTGGTCTCCTCCACCGGCTCCAGGTAGAACCGCACCGACGCCAAGCGGCCGTCGCGGACGCCGAAGATGGACACGCCCCGCATCAGGAACGGACCCCCGTCGCGCCGGGTGCCGGCGATGTCCCACTCGGTCCAGACGGTGTCGCCGTCCACGGTCATGCGCGGCAGCCGCGCCCGCAGGTCCGGCACGCCGGCGAAGATCTGGCTCCAGTTGGTGCGGACCTGCGCGCTCCCCTGGAAGCCCCGCTGCGGGTGGGCCGGCCACTCGTTGACGTAGTCCTCGGCGAAGCAGGCCACCATCGCCTCCAGGTCGTGGGCGTTGATCGCCGCCAGCAGCCGCTCCACCACCGCCGCCGGACCCTGGCTCGTTCAGTCCATGACGACCTCCTCCAACTCTGTTACACTTGACTGTAACCGATACAGGAGTATGGAACCGATTATGGCCACAGTCAAGCCCAAGCGTCGCTACGACTCCAGCGGCCGCCAGGCCCAGGCCCGCCGCACCCGCGAGGCCATCCTCGACGCCGCCCAGCGGCAGTTCCTGGACGGCGGCTACGCGGCCACCACCATCGCCGCGGTCGCCGGCGAGGCCGACGTGTCGGTGGAGACCATCTACAAGGCGTTCGGCGGCAAGCCGGGACTGGTCCGCGCCATCTACGACCGCGGCCTGGCCGGCCAGGAGCCGGTCCCGGCCTTCCAGCGCTCCGACGAGATGCGGGAACGCGAGACCGACCCGCGCCAGATCATGCGCAACTGGGCCGCCCTGGCCACCGAGGTCTCCGCGGTCGTGTCGCCGGTCATGCGGCTGGTCCGCTTCGCCGCGGCCGGCGACCCCGACATGGCGGCGCTGCTGCGCACCGCCAACGACGACCGCGAGCGGCGCGCCCGCCACCACGCCCGCTTCCTGCGGCGGCGCGGCTACCTGCGCCAGGACGTCAGCCTGGCGCAGGCGACCGACGTCCTGTGGACCTGCACCTCCGACGAGCTGCACGACCTGCTGGTGGTGCAGCGCGGCTGGTCCGCGCGCCGGTACGCGCGATGGCTCGCCGACTACATGATCGCCACCCTCCTCCCCCACCAGCCCGGCTGAACCACCCTGCTAGCCTGCGACCATGACCACGATCCGCCGGGCGAGCGTGGAGGACGCCGCCGCGATCGGCGCGGTGCACGTGCGCGCCTGGCAGGCCGCCTACCGCGGGCAGATGCCCGACGGCTACCTGGACGGGCTGCGCGCCTCCGATCGCGCCGACGGCTGGGCCCGGTCGCTGGCCCGCGAACGCGACGACGCCCGCGTGCTGGTCGCCGAACGGGACGGGGCGGTGGTCGGCTTCGCGGTCGTCGGCCCCGCCCAGGACCCCGCCGGGCTCGGGGAGCTGTACGCCATCAACGTCGACCCCGACCGCTGGGGCGGCGGCGCCGGCCGGGCGCTGCTGGAAGCGGCGCAGGCGTCGCTGGCGGCGCTCGGCCACGCCGAGGCGGTGCTGTGGGTGCTGCCGGGCAACCGGCGGGCGCGGCGCTTCTACGAGCGCGCCGGCTGGTCGGCCGACGGCGCCGAGCGGACCCAGGAGGTCCAGGGGGTGGTGGTCGACGAGGTCCGCTACCGCCGCCGGCTCTGAGCTGTGAGAGGGGAAGGTTCGATGCTGCACGGGCAGGAGCACGTCCGCAGGTACCGCGAGACCGACGGCGAGGTCGGCTACCTGTGGAGGGGCGTGCCGACGCTGATCCTGACCACCACCGGGCGCCGCAGCGGCCGGCAGCGGCCGACCCCGCTGATCTTCGGCCGCGACGGCGACGACCACGTGGTGGTCGCCTCCAAGGGCGGCGCGCCGGCGCACCCGGCCTGGTACCGCAACCTGGTCGACCATCCCGAGGTGGAGGTGCAGGTGAAGGGCGAGCGGTTCCGCGCCCGCGCCCGCACCGCCGACGGCGAGGAGCGGGCCCGGCTGTGGAAGCTGATGACCGGGATCTGGCCGGCCTACGACCAGTACCAGGAGCGGACCGACCGGCGCATCCCGGTGGTCGTCCTGGAGCGGCTGCCGTCCTGACGTGGATGGGCGGCAGGCGGACGCCTACCTGGCGCGGATCGGGGCGGCCCGCCCGGCGCGGCCCGACCCCGGGTCGCTGCGGGAGCTGCAGCTGCGCCACCTGCTCACGGTGCCGTTCGAGAACCTCAGCATCCACCTCGGCGAGCCGGTGGTGCTGGAGGAGGCGGCGCTGCTCGACAAGCTGGTCGGCCGGCGGCGCGGCGGCTTCTGCTACGAGCTGAACGGCGCGTTCGCCGCGCTGCTGTCGGCGCTCGGCTTCCGGGTGACGCTGCTGGCCGCCCGCGTCCACGGCGCCGCCGGCCTCGGCCCGCCGTTCGACCACCTCGCCCTGCGCGTGGACGCGCCCGAGCCGTGGCTGGCGGACGTCGGTTTCGGCAGCTTCAGCCACCACCCGCTGCGGCTGGACGTCCGCGGCGAGCAGGCCGACCCGGCGGGGACCTTCCGGGTCACCGAGGCCGGCGACGGCGACCTGGACGTGCTCTGGGACGGCGCGCCGCAGTACCGGGTCGAGGGGCGGCCCCGCGCGCTGCGCGACTTCGAGCCGACCTGCTGGTGGCACCAGACCTCGCCGAAGTCCAGCTTCACCCGCGGTCCCGTCTGCTCGCTGCTGACCGCCGACGGGCGCGTCACCCTCAGCGACCGGACGCTGGTCCGCACCGTCGCCGGCGGCCGCCAGGAGCGCACCCTGGCAAGCGACGCGGAGGTGCTGGACGCCTACCGCGCCTGGTTCGGCATCGTCCTGGAGCGGCTGCCCGCCGCCCCGGCCGACCGCTCCAGGTAGCTCATCGGGATCGGTCCTCCCTGCGGTGGGTGCGGTGGGTGGCGTCAGCCGGTCAGCCGCTCGGCCATCCAGTCGGCGGCCAGCGGCTGGTAACGGTAGGGCATGTTGTTGCAGACGTGGCTGCCGCCCTCCAGCATCACCAGCTCGACGGCGGGCGCCTCGGCCGCGACCCGCTCGGCCTGCTGCCAGGGGATCAGCCGGTCGAGCCGGCCGAAGATCACCAGCAGCGGCTGGCGCAGGCGCGGCAGCACCGGGCCGAGGTCCAGCCGCGCGGCGGCGCGGCGCCCGGCCGCGTCGTCGGCGGCGCCGGCGTGGTGGAGGAACGTCTCGCGGGTGAGCTGCGGCAGGCCGGCCCAGCAGTCGCCGAAGTTGTGCGGCCCGCCGATCGCCACGGCGGCGCGCAGGCGGGGTTCGAAGGCGGCCGCCCGCGGCGCGTAGTAGCCGCCGAGGCTGACCCCGACCGCCCCGACCCGTTCCAGGTCGAGCTCGTCGCGGCCGCGCAGGTGGTCGAGGGCGGCGGCGACGGCGACCTCGTAGTCGGGCCGGATGCTGGTGGCGTAGCCGGTCTCCCCCTGCCCGGGGCCGTCCAGCGACAGGGTCGCCATGCCGCGCCGCAGGAACACCTCCTCCCAATGGAAGAACTCCTCCTTGGTGGAGTCCAGGCCGGGCAGCAGCAGCACCAGCGGCGGCCGGCGCGGCCGCGGCGGGCGCCGCAGGTTGGCGACCATGACGGTCCCCTCGAAGGGGACCTCCAGCCGCTCGGCGGTCGGGTCCAGCAGGGCGTGGGCGCGGCGCAGCGCCGCCACCGCCAGGTCGGCGGCGGCACGGTGGCGGTCCAGGTCGACCATCCACACGAACTTGGCGAAGTGGTAGGCGAGCGCGGCGCGCACCCACGCCTGCCCGGCGGTGAGCGCGCGGCCGCGCCGTTCCGCCTCGGCGGCGAGGCCGGCGTGCAGGTCGCCGCAGGCGACCCACGCGTCCAGCCACTGCTCCCAGCGCTGCAGCGGCCCGGTCACCCGCTGGAAGTCGTTGGCATCGACGCCCTGGGCGAGGAACCGCGGCGCCCAGTTGGCCACCGCCGCCCGGATGCGCTCGTCAGGCACCCGCCACCACCTCCTCCGGGTCGAAGCCGAGGTCCCGCAGCAGCACCATCGCGGCGTTGCGGCCGGGCGCCGCCGACACCGACCCGCCGGGGTGGGTGGTGGCGCCGGTCTGGTACAGGCCGGGGATGGGCGTGCGGTGGCCGGCCCAGCCGGGCGCCGGCCGCAGCGGCCCGGACTGCGCCGGGCCCATGTCGCCGCCGTGGCAGGAGCCGTGCCAGTTGTGCGCGTTGAACCGCTCGAGGTCCAGGGGGCTCTTCAGGTGGGCGGCGAGGATCACCTCGCCGGTGAGGTTGGGAGCGTGGCGGCGCAGCCAGGCCAGGTTCGCCTCGGCGACCCGCTCCTTCAGCTCGTCCCAGCGTTCCGGGCCGCCGGGCAGCTCGTACGGCTGGAAGCCGACCACCTTGAGGGTGTGGCGGCCGTCGGGCGCGCGCGACGGGTCGGCGACGGTCGGCGCCAGCACCAGCAGCACCGGCTCGTCGGTGGCGACGACCCCCCTGGCGAACTCCGAGCCGACCCGCAGCATCCGCGGCACCGACCCGGGGGTGCCCGCCGCCACCGACGCCAGCTCGCCGCCGTCGGTCGGGAACTTGGGTGGCTCGGTGGTGGCGTAGTGGGCGACGAACATCGACACCCCCGCCCGCCAGCTGCCGACGCCGAAGCGGAAGCCGTCGTCCCAGGCCGCCGCCGGCGCCAGCGCCAGCAGCTGCTTCACGTGGATGGTGGACAGCACCGCGCGGCGGGCCAGGTGCCGGCCGCCGGGGGTGTCCACGCCGACGCAGCGGCCGCCGTCCACCACCAGCCCGGTCACCGGCGTCCCGGTCAGGATCACGCCGCCGTGGTCCTCCAGGTAGCGGGCGAGCGCCCGCGGCAGCGCCGCCGATCCGCCCGCCGGCAGCGTCCAGCTGTGCCGCTGCCGGCCGAACACCAGCGAGAACGCCAGCGGGCCGGTGCCGGGCCGCTCGACCGGCTGCACGGTCATGAAGCTCATCCACAGCATGAACGCGCGGACGTGCTCCTCCTCGAAGGTGTCCTGGATGACCTCCCAGGCGCTCAGCTGCAGCCGCCGCGCCCACCTGGCGCCGTCGGCGTGGCCGGCCAGCAGCTCCGCCAGCGGCGGCCCCCAGCCGACCGGGGTGTGCCGCCAGCGGCCGAACAGCGGCGCGACCGGCTCGTAGTCGGCCAGCAGCCGGCGGTAGGCGTCGGCGTCGCGCCGGGAGTAGCGGGCCAGCTCCGCGCAGGTGCGGTCCGGGTCGCGCCACTGCGTCAGCCACGCCCCGTCGGGGAAGGGGACGTGCACCACCGGGTCGGGGTGCAGGTAGCGCAGCCCGTACTCCTCCAGGGGCAGCTCGCGGCGGGCGAGGGTGGGGCTGGCCTGGATGAGGTTGTGCGCGGTCGAGCAGGTGTCGTGCAGGAAGCCGGGGAGGGTGAGCTCGGCGGTGTCGGTGTCGCCGCCGACGGTGTCCCTGGCCTCCACGACCAGGCAGCGCAGCCCGGCCTTGGCCAGGTAGGCCGCGGCGACCAGGCTGTTGTGCCCAGCGCCGGCGACCACCACGTCGAACTCGGGGTTCACCCTGTTGCCACCTGTTCCCCGGTGGCGCGCAGCCCCAGCAGCCTGGCGGCGTTGCCGCCCAGCACCGCCCGCTCCGCCGCCGGCGGCAGGCCGAGCGCGCGCACCTCCCCGACCGGGTCGTCGCTGCCCATGTCGAAGGGGCGGTCGGAGCCGAGCAGCACCCGCTCGGGGCCGGCGTAGTCGACCAGCGAGCGCAGCAGGCCGCGGTCGTGGGTGAGGCTGTCGTAGTGCAGCCGCCGCAGGGACGCGTCGGGGCTGCCGCCCAGCCGCGACCTGGCCGGCGGCTGCACCGCGTGGGCGCGACGCAGCCGCCCCCGCAGCGCCAGCAGCGCGCCGCCGCCGTGCGCCAGCACCACCCGCAGGCGCGGGAACCGCTCCAGCACGCCGGCCATCACCAGCTCCGCGCCCGAGATCGCGGTCTCCAGCGGGTTGCCGACGCTGTTCCACAGGTAGAAGCGCTGCAGGGCGGGCAGGTCGAAGCCGCGGGTGGTCGGGTGCACCAGCACCACCGCGCCGGTGCCCTCGGCGGCCTCCCAGAACGGCAGGAAGCGGTCGTCGCCGAGCCAGGCGCCGCGGACGCTGGCGGCCACCTCGACCCCGCCGAGGGCGCCCTCCCCCATCAGGCCCTCCAGCCGCGCGGCCGCCAGGTCGGGACGCTGCAGCGGCACCGCCCCCAGCGCGCTCAGCCGCTGCGGGAAGGCGGCGCACAGGCCGGCGAGCGCGTCGTTCTGCACCCGGCAGGCGCGTTCGGCGTCGGCCAGGTCGAGCTCATCGCCGAGCAGCGCCACCCACGGCGACAGCACCAGCCGGTCGACCCCGCGGGCGGCCGCCTCCTCCAGGATCGCGTCGATCCGCACGAACTCGCCGACCGCCGAGCGGATCTCGCGGCCCCGCAGGTCGACCACCTGCGCGCCGCCGGCGCGGCGCACCGCCGGGCGCCAGGCGTCGGCGGGGCCGGCGTCCCGGGTGACCTCGGGGACGACGATGTGGGCGTGGACGTCGACGATCACGCGGTCCCCCTCAGCGGCGGATGGTCCCGCCCAGGTACAGGTCGGCGATCTCCGGGTTGGCGAGCACCTCGGCGGCGGCGCCGGCCAGCCGCACGCGGCCGCTCTCCAGCACCACCCCGTGGCTGGCCGACTGCAGCCCCAGCCGCACGTTCTGCTCCACCAGCAGGATCGTCCTGCCCGCCTGGCGCAGCCGCCCGACCAGCTCGTAGACCTGCCGAAGGCTGCGCGGCTCCAGCCCCAGCGACGGCTCGTCCAGCAGCAGCAGCGACGGGTCGAGCATCAGGCAGCGGGCGAACTCGACCAGGCGGCGCTGGCCGCCGGACAGGTTGCCGGCCCGTTCGGCGGCGCGCTCGGCCACCAGCGGCAGCAGCTCCTGCACCTGCTGGTAGCGCTGCCGCAGCAGCGCCCGCCGGCGGCGCAGGACGTAGCCGCCCATGAGCACGTTCTCCCGCACCGTCAGGTTGGGGAACAGGCCGTGCTGCTGGGGGACCTGGACGACGCCGCGGGCGAGGACCTCCGCGGCGGGGCGGCCCGAGATCGTCTCGCCGTCCAGGCTGATGGTCCCCTGCCACGGCCGCAGCAGCCCGCTCACCGCCTTCAGCAGGGTCGACTTGCCGGCGCCGTTGGGCCCGATCACGCAGGTGATCGACTGCCGCTCCACGGCCAGGTCGACGGCGTCCAGCACCCGCGAGCCGACGTAGCCGGCGCTCACGCCGCGCAGCTCCAGCAGCGGCGCCATCACGCCTCCAGCGGTGCGGACGCCTTGCCCCAGCCCTCGCCGAGGTAGGCGTCCAGCACCGCGGGGTCGCGCTGGATGGCCCGCGGCGGGCCCTCGGCGATCACCCGGCCCCTGGCCATCACCAGCACCGGGTCGCACAGGCCCAGGACCATCGGCATGTTGTGCTCGACGATCAGGAAGGTCAGCCCCTGCCGGTTCAGCTCCACGATCAGCCCGGCGAGCCGCTCGATCATCCCCGGGTTGACGCCGCCGGCGGGCTCGTCCAGCAGCACCAGACGCGGCTCCAGCATCAGCACCTGCGCCAGCTCCACCAGCTTCTGCTGGCCGAAGGAGAGCTGGCCGGCGGGCCGGTCGGCGAACGGCAGCATGCCGACCAGGTCCAGCAGCTCCCGCGCGCGCCGCGCCTCCGGCCCGCCGACCGCGTCGGCGGCCAGGTTCGGCCAGGAGAAGCGCCGCGGCGGCGCGACCACGTTCTCCAGCACGGACAGGCGCGGGAACAGGCGGGTGATCTGGAAGGTGCGGCCGAGGCCGAGGTGGGCGCGCTGCCACGGCATGGCGCCGTCGATGCGCCGCCCGGCGAACCGCACCGAGCCGCCGTCGCCGCGGACCATCCCGGTGACCAGGTTGAAGGTGGTGGTTTTGCCCGACCCGTTGGGGCCGATCAGGCCGGTGACGCTGCCCTCCCGCACGCCGAAGGAGCACAGGTCGACCGCTGCCATGCCGCCGAAGCGCTTGGCGAGGCCGTCGACCTCCAGCAGCGGCGGCCCGGGCGCCGCCGGCGCCGGAGCCGGCGCCCGCTCGGCGGTGGTCGCGGCCGGGCGGCGCTCGAACGGCACCGGCGACGGCCGCCGCCGCGCCCACCACTGCTCGGCGGTGGGGATGATCCCGGCCGGCAGGAACAGCACCACCGCGCCCAGCGCCACCCCGAAGGCGAACAGGTGCAGGCCCTCGGCGGCGGCGAGGTTGTTGCTGAGCTCGTTCAGCGGCACCACCACGAACGCGCCGAGCACCGGCCCCCACACGGTGCCGCGCCCGCCCAGCAGCGCCGCCAGCACCACCTGGACGCTGACCAGGATGTCGAACATGCCGCGCGGGTCGATGAAGGTCAGGAAGTAGGCGTAGACGCCGCCGGCGACGCCGATCAGCACGGCGCTGGCGACGAAGCTCAGCACCTTGTACGCGGGGGTGCGCACGCCGATGGCGGCGGCCTTGTCCTCGTCCTCGCGGATGGCGACCAGGCCCATGCCGAACTTGGTGCGCCGGATCCACCACGACAGCAGCACCGCCAGCCCGGCCAGCCCGAGCATCGCGTAGTAGAAGGGGAGGTTCTGCAGCTCCCGGCCCCACGTCGGCAGCGGCAGGGTGAGGCCGTTGGAGCCGCCGGTGATCCCCTCCAGGTTCAGCGCCAGCGTCTGGAACAGGAACAGCAGCGCGATGGTGATGATCACGAAGGCGTGCTCGCGGGTGCGCATCACGGTGGCGCCGAGCACCGCGGCGACCGCGGCGGCGGCGACCCCGCCGAGCGGCGCCAGCAGCAGCGGCGAGACGTGCAGGCGCAGCGACAGCAGCGCCACGGTGTAGGCGCCGATGCCGAGGAAGGCGCTCTGGCCGAGCGACACGTAGCCGGTGTAGCCGGCGATGACGTTCCAGCCGCTGGCCATGACCGCCAGCAGGAAGGCGAAGATCAGCACCCCCTGCCCGTAGACGTCGTCCAGGCGGACCAGCGGGTAGGCGGCCAGCGCCAGCGCCGCCGCGCCGATCGCCGCGCCCCGCAGCGCCCTCACGCGACCACGTCCCCGCGCAGGCGCGAGCCCATCAGCCCCTGCGGGCGCAGCAGCAGCACGACCAGGATCACCAGGTAGAACACCACCGTCGCCCAGCGGGTGGACACGTAGGTGGCGGTGAGCGCCTCGGCGACGCCGAGCAGCAGCGCGCCGACCACCGCCCCCGGCAGGCTGCCCATGCCGCCGAGCACGACGATGCCGAGCAGCCGCGCGATCCACAGGTAGTGGGAGGCGGGGAACACCGCGTACAGCACCGACAGGATCGAGCCGCCGGCGCCGGTGGTGGCCACCCCGACCGCGAAGGTCAGCGCGGCGACCGCGCGGAAGTCCACGCCGACCAGCTGGGCGCCCTGCGGGTTGTCGGCGGCGGCGCGGATCGCCCGCCCCGCCCAGGTGCGGGCGAGCAGCAGGTACAGCGCGGCCATCACCAGCAGCGCCGCCAGGCAGCCGTACACCTGCGCCTTGGGGAAGAACAGCGGGCCGAGGTGCCACGACTGGCTGAAGTAGCTGGGGGTCACCGAGCGGAACACGTTGCGCCAGGTGAGCCCCATCGCCCCCTCGATGGTGATGGCCAGGGCGAACATCAGCAGCACCGTCATGGACACCGGCGCGGTGCGGATGCGGGTGACGAACAGCCGGTAGATCAGCCAGCCGACCCCGAACATCAGCGGCGTGGTCAGCAGCGACGCGGCGATCGGGTCCAGGCCCAGGCGCCGCCACAGCTCGAAGGTGACCAGCGCCGACAGCACCAGCAGCGCGCCCTGGGCGACGTTGACGATCCGCATCACCCCGAAGATCAGCGTCAGCCCGGACGCCAGCAGCGCGTAGACCCCGCCGGTCAGCAGGCCGAGGATGATGGTCTCGGCGGCGTGGGACACCGGCAGCGGCCTCCGGTCAGCTCGCCTTCCAGGCCGGCTTGGGGTTGACCACCGTCTGGGAGGTGGCCACCTCCTTGGGCAGGACGATCTGGGACTTGCCGCCCTGCCACTGGGCCAGCAGGAAGTTGGTCTGCGGCGCGCCGGTCTGGTCCCAGTGCAGCGGCCCGAGGATGGTGTTCACCGTGTGGCCGTGCAGCCAGTCGGCCATCTTGTCCTGGTCGATCGAGCCGACCGCCTCCGCGGCGGCCTGCAGCACCTGCGCGGCCGCGAACGCGTCGGCGGCGTCCTCCTCCGGGATCCGGTTGAACTTCTGCTGGTAGCGCTGCACGAACTGCTGGTTGAGCGGGTAGTCGGCGTCCGGGCTCCAGCTGACGGTGTAGAAGACGCCCTCGGTGTTGGCCTCCCCGATCCCCTGCGCGTACTGGTTGGAGTTGGACGGCGCCGAGGTCTGGAACAGGGTCTTGGGGCTGAAGCCGGTCTTGACCAGCGAGCGGACCAGGCCGACGCCGTCCTCGAACACCGCCCCCTGCGCCAGCAGGTCGGGGTTGCGCGCCTTGACGGCGTTGGCGATGGTGTCGAAGCTGCTGGTGTCGGGCGGGTACACGGTCGCGTAGACGGTCTTGACGCCGAGCCCCTCCAGCGCCTTGCGCATGGTGTCGATCACCGGCCGGGCGAACGGGTCGTCCTGGGTCGGGTAGGCGGCGGTCTTCGGCCGCTGGTCGGCCGGCAGGCTCTTGACCCAGTCGACGAAGATGTCGGCCTGGTGGGGCGCGGTCGCCTGCTGGGCGAAGAACAGGTAACGGAAGCCGCGGGAGAACATCGCCGGCGCCCCGCCGGCCGGCTCCACGTACAGCATGCGGTTGCGCTCGGCCACCGCCGAGGCGGGCAGGTTCAGCAGCGAGGAGAACGTGCCCAGCAGCAGGTCGACCTTGTCGCGGGTGATCAGCCGGTTGTAGTCGGACACCACCGTGTTCTGGTCGCTGGCGTCGTCGACGACGGTCAGGCTGACGGTGCGGCCGAGCAGGCCGCCCTTGCCGTTGACCATCTCCTGCCAGACCTGGTAGCCGCGCCTGGCGGCCCCGCCCGGCTGGGAGAAGTCGCCGGTCAGCGGCAGCGACGCGCCGATCACCAGCGGCTTGCTGCTCTGCGCGCCCTGGCCGCCCCCGCCGCTGGAGCACGCCGCCGCCAGCGGCAGCAGGGTGGCGAGCGCAGCGACCATCTTCCATCGACCCCGAGCCATCGCTCCTCCTCTGGGCTCCAGCTCCACTACTCGTCCAGCCCGGCCATGCGGGCCAACGCCGCGAAGACGGTGGCGAAGTCGCGCTCCCGCATGCCCATCGCCCTGGCCGTGGTCAGCAGCTGGTTGGCGACGGCGGTGGCGGGCAGCGGCACGTCCAGCTCCCTGCCGGCCTCCAGGGCCAGCAGCAGGTCCTTCTACATCATGTCGACGTCGAACCAGGCCTCCTGCGGCATCTTCAGCACGAACGGCCCGCGGTAGCGGACCATCGGCGAGGCGATCACGCTGTGGGTCAGCACCTCCACGGCGGTCTCGCGGGGGATGCCGCCCTTCTCCGCCAGCAGCACGCCCTCGCTGAAGGCGACCATCTGCACGGCCAGGCTCAGGTTGGTGGCGATCTTCATCAGCGCGGCCTGGCCGGCGCCGCCGACGTGGGTGACGGTCGGGCCGATGTCGCGCAGCAGCGGCAGCAGCCGCTCGAACACCGCCCGGTCGCCGCCGACCATCAGCGCCAGCCTGCCCTCCTCGAGGGTGACCACGCTGCCGGAGACGGGCGCGTCGAGCATGGCCGCGCCCCGCTCGGCGACCCTGCCGGCCAGCTCCCGGCTGGCCCTGGCGCTGACGGTGCTCATGTCCACGTAGACCTTGCCGGGCCCGAGCCCGGCGAGCACGCCGTCCGGGCCGTCGGTGATCGCCCGCAGGGCCGCGGTGCCGGTGACCATGCTGAAGGTGACCTCGGACGCCTCGGCCGCCGCCCGCGGGCTGTCGGCCCACCGCATCCCGGAGGCCAGCAGCCGCTCGGCGCGGGCGCGGGTGCGGTTGTGGCCGGTCACCTGGTGGCCGGCGGCCAGCAGGCGGGCGGCGACGCGCCCGCCCATCACCCCGAGACCGACGAACCCGACCCGTGCCATCAGCGCTCCTCCGTCGCCTCCAGCTCCAGCGGCGGGGGG
>DASQWY010000384.1:0-3027 GCA_035640005.1 Actinomycetes bacterium | reverse complement strand
CGCCTGCGACTGATCTTCACGTGCTGCCACCCGTCGCTGGGCCAAGCCGCGCAGGTGGCGCTCACGCTGCGGCTGCTCGGCGGGCTCTCGACGGCCGAGATCGCGCGCGCCTTCCTCGTGGCAGAGCCCGCGATGGCGCAGCGGCTCGTCCGGGCCAAGGGCAAGATCCGCGACGCGCGGATCCCCTACCGGATCCCCAGCGAGGCCGACCTGCCCGGTCGCCTCCGGGCCGTGCTGGCGGTGATCTACCTGATCTTCAACGAGGGCCACACCGCCAGCGCCGGCGAGCGGCTGGTCCGCGAGGACCTCTGCGCCGAGGCGATCCGCCTGGGGCGGCTGCTGGCCGAGCTGATGCCCGACGAACCGGAGGTCATGGGGCTGCTCGCGCTCATGCTGCTGGTGCAGGCGCGCCGGCCCGCGCGCACCACCCCGGACGGCGAGCTGGTGCGGCTGGCCGACCAGGACCGCCGCCTGTGGGACCGCGACCTGATCGCCGAGGGGCAGGCGATCGTCCGCCGCTGCCTGCGGCGCTGCCGGCCCGGGCCCTACCAGGTCCAGGCGGCGATCAACGCCGTCCACAGCGACGCGCCGGCCGCGGCCGCCACCGACTGGCGGCAGGTCCTGGCCCTGTACGACCAGCTGCTGGCGCTCGCCCCGAGCCCGGTGGTGGCCCTCAACCGGGCGGTCGCGGTCGCCGAGGTGGAGGGACCCGGCCCGGCGCTCGCCCTGGTCGACGGCCTCGACCTGGGCGGCTGGCACCTGTTCCACGCCATCCGCGCCGACCTGCTGCGGCGGCTGGGCCGCGACGCCGAGGCCGCGCGGGCCTACCAGGCGGCGATCGCCGGCGCCGGCAACGCCGCCGAGCGGGACTTCCTGCGGCGCAGCCTGCGGGCGCTGGGCCGGACGCCGCCAGGTGACGGCTGACACGCTGGCCAGATGCCCTGCGGCACTGCCCGGCTGACCGGACGCTACGCGCGGCGGCGGCGGGTCGCCAGCAGAGTGGCCGCGCCCAGCACCAGCAGCAGCAGGGTCGCGGACAGCAGCGGCGCGAGCCCGCGGGCGCCGGTGAACGGCAGGGCACCGCCGCCGCGGGAGGACGAGGCCCCGCCGGAGGAGCTGCTGGGCGGCGTGGAGGTCGCGCCGCGGACCACGGTGCTGGTGGTGGTGGTCTGCTTGCCGCCCCTGGTCGTGGTGGTCGTCGAGGAGGAGCTGCTGCCCGAGCCGCTGCCGCCGCCTGGGGTCGTGGTGGTGGTCGCCTGCTCGCAGCCGGTCACCCAGAACACCTTGTACTTGGTGTCGGCGCCCTGCGACCCGTCGGCGTGGATGGTCAGCTTCACGTGGAACCCCTGCACCGGGTGCGGCTGGATGGCGTCGAAGTCCAGCGTGTAGGTCCGGGAGGCATCCAGGCCGGCCTCGCTGCCGCCGCCGGAGTTGTCGTCCTCGCCGATGAACACCGTGTCGGTCAGCAGCGTCTGCACCGGCCCGGTCGGCGCCCACGCCTGGAAGCTGACGTCGGCGAACAGGTCACCCTGGTCGTAGCCGTAGAAGTCGACCTGGAAGGTGCAGCCCACGTGCGGCTCGTTGTTGGGGGCGTCGTCGAACGGCTGCCGGTCGACCTTGATGGTGCCGTTGTTGCCGGGCGGGTTGGGCGCGGCGGATGCGGACCCGGCGAGCAGCAGGCCCCATGTGGCGAGCGCGATCGTCATGGTCACAACCAGCAGCTTGCCGATCCGTCGTCCCCGCACTGACCTGCCTCCTGAGTCGTCTCCGAAGCTTCCGGCATCCCGGACGAAGAACGACGGACCGGCAGGAGGGTTACATTCCAGGGCGGCTAGGCTGTGCGGATGGACGACGAGCTCGAGACCGAACGGCTGTGGCTGCGGCGCTGGCGGCCCGACGACCTCGAGCGGCTGGTGGCGCTGTACTCCGACCCGCTGGTGGTGCGCTACATCAACCGCGAGGGCGGGCCGCTGCCCCACCAGGTGAGCGTCGACACCTTCGAGTCGTTCGTCCGCCAGTGGGAGGAGCTCGGCTTCGGGCCGTGGGCGGTGGTGGAGAAGGCGAGCGGCCGCTGGATCGGCGAGCTGGGCCTGAACGAGCTGCCGGACTGGCCCGGTCCCGACCGCATCGAGGTCGGCTGGGAGCTGGACCCGTCGGTGTGGGGCCGCGGCCTGGCCACCGAGGGCGGCCGCGCCGCCGTCGGCTACGGCTTCAAGGTCGTCGGGCTGGAGCGGATCATCAGCGTGACGGTGCCGGCCAACGCCGCCTCCCGGCGGGTGATGGACAAGTGCGGCCTCAGCTACCAGGGCGAACAGGAGTACCGGCACACGACCGTGGTCTGGTACGCGGTGGACCGCGGTGACTGGCCGACCAACCGGTCGTAGCAGGAACTATGCTTACCGCATGAGCACGCAGATGCCCCCCGATCCGGATCCGGCGGACCAGACGCCCCCCGCCTGGCAGCCGCCACCCCCGCCCGAGCCGGACCGCCCCGGCCCCGGCCCCGCCCCCGGCCGGGTGCTCCGCCGCAGCCAGCACGACCGGATGCTCGCCGGCGTCTGCGGCGGCCTCGGCCACTACCTGGGCGTCGACCCGGTGCTGCTGCGGATCGCGTTCGTGGTGCTGGCGCTCGCCAACGGCATCGGCCTGATCGCCTACGCGGTGGCGTGGATCGTGATCCCCGAGGAGCAGGCCGGGCAGCCGGTCCCGGCCCGCCCGGTCGACCGGGGCGACACCGGCCGGCTGGTGCTCGGCGGCGCGCTGGTGGTGCTCGGGCTGATCCTGCTGCTGGACCGGCTCGCCCCGGACGTGCAGCGGCTGTTCTGGCCGATCGCGGTGGTCGCCATCGGCGTGGCGATCATCCTGTTCGGGATGCGCCGGCGATGAGCACCGAGCCGCTGCCGTTGCCGCCGGCGCCGCCGGCCCGGCGCGGCCCGAGCCCCGTCCAGGTGCTGCTCGGGGCGCTGCTGGTGCTGGGCGGCATCGGCTGGCTGCTGGACGCCAGCGGCGTGGAGGTGCCGTGGCGGG
>DASQWY010000383.1:0-12396 GCA_035640005.1 Actinomycetes bacterium | reverse complement strand
CGCTGTGCGGCGCGCGCGGCGACCCGCAGGGCCTGGAGCGGCAGTCGGCCGCCCTCCGCGAGGCCGGGGCGGTGGTGGTCCGCGGCGCCGCCACCGCCGCCCGCCTGGCGGTGGCCGCCGCCGGCCTGCCCGTCCCCGAGCGGGGGGTGGGCCGGTGACCGGGCTGCTGGGCGGGCCGCCGCGGGTCGCCAGCGCGGGCGTGGAGCTGTTCGCCGGCGAGCTGGAGGCCCAGGGCGTGCCGGTGCTGCGGGTCGACTGGCGCCCGCCGGCCGGCGCCACCGACGCCCTCGCCCGCCTGGCCGGCCACGCCGGCGCGGTGGCGGCAGCCAACGACCTGGCCGTCAACCGCCTGCAGGCGGCGCGGCCGCTGCTGGTGGGGATCGCCACCGCCGGCGACGTGCTCGGCCTGGACGCGCGCACGTTCCTGCACGCCGGCCCGCCGCTCGGCTGGGCCGACATGTGCGGCCCGCTGCGCGGCGCCATCTGCGGCGCGGCCGTCCACGAGGGGATCGCCGCCGACCCGGGCGAGGCCGCGCGCCTGGCCGCCGGCGGCGAGCTGCGCTTCGCCACCTGCCACGAGCGCGGTGCGGTCGGGCCGATGGCCGGGGTGGTCAGCGCCTCCATGCCGGTGTGGGTGGTGGAGAACGCCGCCGCCGGCAACCGCGCCTACTGCACCTTCAACGAGGGGCTCGGCAAGGTGCTGCGCTACGGCGCCTACGACCGGGAGGTGCTGGACCGGCTGGGCTGGCTGCGCGAGGTGCTCGCGCGCGTGCTGACGGCCGTCCTGGCCCGGCTGGAGGAGCCGCTGGACCTGCGCGGCCTGATCGCCCAGGCGCTGCAGATGGGCGACGAGGGCCACAACCGCAACCGGGCCGGCACCTCGCTGCTGCTGCGCGCGCTGCTGCCTGCCCTGCTGACGGTCGACGAGCCGGGCGGCGAGGTGCTGGCGGCGGCCCGCTTCATGGCCGGCAACGACCACTTCTTCCTCAACCTGGTGATGGCGGCGGGCAAGGCGACCGCCGACGCGGCCGCCGGCGTGGCCGGCTCCTCGGTGGTGACCGCCATGGCCCGCAACGGGACCGAGTTCGGCATCCGCCTGGCCGGCACCGGCGACCGCTGGTTCACCGGCCCGGCCGGCGTGGTCGACGGCCTGTACCTGCCCGGCTTCGGCCCCGAGGACGCCAACCGCGACATCGGCGACTCGACCATCACCGAGACGGTCGGCGTCGGCGGCTTCGCCATGGCCGCCGCGCCGGCGATCGTCCGGTTCGTGGGCGGCAGCGCCGCCGACGCGGTCGCCGCCACCCTGGCCATGTACGAGATCACCTGGGCCGAGAGCACCAGCTACCAGCTGCCGGCCCTGGGGTTCCGGGGCACGCCGCTGGGGATCGACTGCCGCGAGGTCGTCCACACCGGCATCCTGCCGTTCGTCAACACCGGCATCGCCCACAAGGACCCTGGCGTCGGGCAGATCGGCGCGGGGCTGGTGGAACCGCCGATGGCGGCGTTCACCGCCGCCACCCGCGGGCTGGCGGAGGTGGCCGGAAGGTGACCGCCACCCTGCCCGCCCACCGGCTCGCCGCCCCCGCCCTCGGCTGGCTGCGGGCGGGGGCGCGCGGCAGCGTCCTCGGCGCCGGCCCGACCGCCGCCTGGGCCGACCTCGGCGGCGCCGTGCTGACGGTGACCACCCGGGAGGTGCCGCTGCTGCCCAACGCGGTCGCCCTGACCGTCCCCGCCGGCGCCCTCGCCGGCCTGCGCCCCGGCGCGGCCGTCCTGGCGACCCCCGGCAGGCTCCGCCTGGGCGCGCTCGCCGTGGTCTGGGACGCGACCCACCCGCCCCTGTGGGATCCGGCCGTTCCGGCCGCCGCAAGCCCTGCGCTGCTGCGCGCCCGCGGCGCCGCCGTGCTCGCCGCGCTCGCCCGGGGTCCCGCCGCCACCACCCCCGACCCGGGTGAGCCGCCGGACCCGGGTCCTCCTCCCGACCCGGGTCCCCCGCCGGACCCCGGCCGGCCGCCGGACCCCGGCCGGCCGCCCGACCCCGGCGGCCCGCCCGACCCCGGCGGCCCGCCCGATCCTGGCCGCCCGCCCGATCCCGGTGGGCCCCCGGATCCCGGCCGGCCCCCCGATCCCGGTGGGCCGCCGGACCCGGGGCCGGCGCCGGAGCCGATGGAGCTGGCCGGGCAGCTGGGCCGCGCCGGGGTCGCCACCGCCGCCGAGCCGGAGGGGAGGGCGGCGCTGGCCATGCTGCTGGCGGCCGTGGGACGGCAGGACCCGGGGCTGGCCGCCCTGGCGGCCGGCCGGCTGCTCGGCCGCGGGCCGGGCCTCACCCCGGAGGGCGACGACCTGCTGGCCGGGACGGCCGCGGCGCTGGCCGCCGTCCGGCCGGGAGCCGGGCGGCTGCGCGCCGCCCTGGTCCCCGGCGACGCCGGCGGGCGGACCACCGCGCTCGGTGCGACCCTGCTGCGGCTGGCCGCCGGCGGGCTGGCGCCCGAACCGGCCGGGCGGCTGCTGCGGCCCGGGCCGGCGGGGGAGCGGGACTGGCCGGCCGCGCTGCGACGCCTGGCCCGCCTGGGCCACGGCAGCGGGCTGGCCTGGGCCGCCGCCATCGGCGCCACCCTGTGGACGGTCGCTGGCGAGCCGGCCGGCGGCCGGGATAGCGTCCGCCCGAGCGCTGCCACCGACCGCGGAAGGAGGCGCTGACGTGGGTCTCGAGTCCATGCGGGTGCTCGACCTGTCCCAGGACTTCAGCATGCACACCCCGGCCTTCGCCAGCTACGACGGCCCCTCGATCAAGTGGGTGAAGCGGCTGGCCTTCGACAAGGTCGGCGGGCAGGAGCTCACCTCCACCCTGCACGTCGGCACCCACCTGGACGGGCCGGTGCACTTCTGGTCGGCCGGCCGCACCATCGGCGACATCCCGCTGCCCTGGCTGGTCGGCTCGGCCGTGGTCGTCGACCTGGAACGGCAGGGCGTCGGCGACTACCAGCTGTACGGCCCCGCCCACCTCGAACGCTGGGAGGCCGACACCGGCCTGCGGGTCGAGCGCGACGACATCCTCATCATCCACACCGGCTACCACCGCTACTACAACGAGAACTGGGCCGACCGCAGCCAGGTCGACGAGACCCGCTACTTCGTCCGCCACCCCGGGCCGACCCGCGAGTTCGCCGAATGGGTCCTGGACCGCGGCGTCCGCTGGCTGGCGGTCGACGCCGGCAGCGCCGACCACCCGATGAACACCGTGATCCGCCGCATCCGTCCCGACGAGGCCGAGGACGCCGAGGCCGCCCTCGGCCGCCCCCTGGACGAGCTGTTCCCCCGCCAGGACCTGCAGATCATGCACACCCTGCTGTTCCCCCACGACGTCATCCACATCGAGAACCTCGGCGGCGAGATCGACCAGGTCCTGGACCGCCGCATCACCTTCGGCTGCTTCCCCTGGAAGTTCGTGGGCGGCGAGGCCGCCTTCTGCCGCGCGGTCGCGTTCCTGGACGACTGATCCCGCGAAGGAGCGATGCCGTGCAGTTCCGGGCCGCACCCTACGTCCTCGCCGCCGGCGAGTCCCGGCGGCAGGACGCCCTGCTGCCGTTCAAGGCCTGCGCGGCCGACACCGGTGGGCTGCTCAGCGCCTACGAGCTCATGCTGGACCCCTGGGAGTCGGGCCCGGTGCTGCACCTGCACACCGCCACCGACGAGGCGCTGTACGTGCTGGCCGGGTCGGTGGAGGCGCAGCTCGGCGAGGAGCGGGTCACCGCGGGTGCCGGCGGGTTCGTGTGGATGCCGCGCGGGATCGCGCACGCCTTCGCCAACGCCGGCCCCGACCCGCTGGTGGTGCTCGCCCTGGCCGTCCCGGGTGGCCTGGAGGAGCTGCTCGCCGAGCAGGTCTGGTACCTGTCGTCGGTGCCGGACGACCCCGATCCCAAGGTGCTGGACGAGATCGCCGACCGCTACGGCGCCCCGACCCTCGGCCCTCCCATCCGCGCCAGGGACGCCCCGCCGCCGTGACGGCCGCGGCCTCGATGCTCAGACCGCGAAGAACACGGTCGCCCGGTCGCCCTGGAGGCGGACGTCGAAGCGGTAGCCGTCGGCGGACGGCTCGGCGAGCAGGGTCGCGCGGTCGGCCTCCGGGAGGCCGGCCAGCACCGGGTCGGCGGCGTTGGCGGCCGCCTCGTCGGCGAAGTAGACGCGGGTGACGACCCGGTTCAGCAGGCCGCGGGCGAACACCGACACGTCCAGGTGCGGCGCCTGGGTGCTGCCGTCCGGGCCGGGCACCGGCCCCGGCTTGAGCGTCAGGATGCCGTAGCGGCCGTCGGCGTCGGTCGGGCAGCGGCCGAACCCGCGGAAGCCGCCGGCCGCCCCGCGCGGGTCGTCGGGATGGTCGAAGCGGCCGGCCGGGTCGGCCTGCCAGGTCTCCACCAGCGCGTCGGGGACCGCCTCGCCGGCGCCGTCCAGCACCCGGCCGCGGACCCACACCGCCTGCGGCGTGCCCTCGGCGACCACGAACGGCCCGTCCGGCCAGGGGAGGGCCATGGCGAAGAACGGCCCGACCGTCTGCGAGGGGGTGGTGCCGAGCTCCACGCCTACTCCTCGTCCTCGAACGGGGTGGCGTCGCGGCCGCGCAGCACGATGTCGAACCGGTAGGCCAGCGCCCACTCCGGGACCGTCGCCGACAGGTCGAAGCTGCTGATCATCCGCTGCCGCGCCCGCTCGTCGGGTACCGAGTTGAAGATCGGGTCCAGCGGGAACAGCGGGTCGCCCGGGAAGTACATCTGGGTGATGAGCCGCTGGGTGAAGGCGCGCCCGAACACCGAGAAGTGGATGTGCGCCGGCCGCCAGGCGTTGTGGTGGTTCCGCCACGGGTAGGCGCCCGGCCGGATGGTGATGAACCGGTAGCCACCCGCCTCGTCGGTCAGGCAGCGGCCGACCCCGGTGAAGTTCGGGTCCAGCGGGGCGGGGTGCTGGTCGGCCTGGTGGGCGTAGCGGCCGGCGGCGTTGGTCTGCCAGATCTCCAGCAGGGTGCGCGGGACCGGCCGGCCGTCGCCGTCCAGCACCCGGCCGTGCACGATGATCCGCTGCCCCTGCGGCTCGCCGGCGTGCTGGCGGGTCAGGTCGTGGTCGGTCTCGCCGATGCGGCCCTCGCCGAGCAGCGGGCCGGTCACCTCGGTGAGCGTGTGCGGCAGCAGCACCAGCGGCCGGCTCGGGGCGCGCAGCACGGTCGAGCGGTAGTCGGGGTGCAGCAGGGCCGGCTGGGATCCGTCGTCGCGGCGGTAGCCGGGGACGGCGAGCCCGCCCGGGGGCTGCAGGCTGGTCTCGGCCACGGTCTCCTCCTCCCAGGCGCGCCTCCGCCCGATGGTAGGCCGAACGGCTTCGGACTGCCGAACCCGGAGGACGCGGGAGGCCCGCTCAGGCCTCCTGCTGGTGCACCCGTTCGGGGAGGAACACCGACATGACGTCGCGCACCGACAGCACCCCGATCGGCCGGTCGCCCTCGGTCACCACCAGGTGGCGGATGCGCCGGTCGCTCATCTCGGTGGCCGCCACGGTCACGTCCCAGCTCGGCGAGGCGGTCACCACCGGGGCGCTCATGTGGTCGCCGACCCGCGCGGGCTCGACGTCGCCCAGGTCGGCGGCGGCGTGCATCACGTCGCGCTCGGTGAGGATGCCGACCACCCGGTCGCCCTGCTCGACCACCACCGAGCCGATGCCGTGGTCGCGCATCACCCGCGCCGCGCCGCGCAGCGACTCGTCGGGACCGACCGACACGACCGGGCTCTTCATCAGGTTGCGGACCTGCATGACAAGGCCTCCTCGACGGATCGGGCGCGCGGGATCCAGCCGCCGCGAGCGTCCCAACCCTACCGTATCGCCGCGGCGCCCGGCGCCTGGCCGCGCAGGAAGCCGGCGATGGCGCTCATGTCCTGGTCGCCGAGGCCGGCGGCGATCGCGGCGGCGACCGCCTCGCGGTTGCAGGCCGCCTGCTCCATGGTGGCGCCGGCGCGCCCGGCCAGCTCGAGGATCAGCCCCAGGTCCTTGGCGACCAGGTCGAGGCTGAAGGCGACCGGCGTCCCCTCGGGCTGCTCGAACGCCGGCCGCTTGTACTGCACGAACGGGGCGCCGACCGCGCTGGCCGCGAACACCTCGTAGGCCGCCGCCCGCGACACGCCCGCCTTCTCGGCCAGCACCAGCGCCTCCGCGAGCGCCTGGTTGAGCCCGAACACGATCGCGTTGACGGCCAGCTTCATGGTGGCGCCGGCGCCAGGGCCGCCGACGTGGAACACCCGGGCGGCGAGCGCGTCCAGCACCGGCCGCGCCCGCTCCAGCGCCGCCTGCTCGCCGCCCACCATCACGGTGAGCTCGCCCCGTTCCACCAGCGGGACGCTGCCGGAGACCGGCGCGTCCAGCAGCCACGCCCCCTGCCGCTCGACCGGCGGGCGCAGCTCGTCGAGGGTGCGCGGGTCGAGCGTGCTCATCTCCAGCACCGTGGTCCCCGCCCGCAGGCCGGCGGCGAGGCCGTCGGCGCCCCCGTACGCCGCCCGCACGGCGGCGTCGTCGGCCAGGGAGCTGACCACCACCTCCGCCCGCGCGGCCGCCTCGCGGGCGCTGCCGGCCACGCCGCAGCCGCTCGCCTCCGCCACCGCGTCGGCCTTGGCGCGGGTGCGGTTGAAGACCACCACCTCGAAGCCGGCCCGCCGCAGGGTGCCGGCCATCGCCCCGCCCATCCGCCCGGTGCCGACGATCGCGACCGGCGGGTGCTCGTCCATCGGCGCCCCTCCCAGGTCCTAGAGCAGCAGCAGGATGCCGCCGTCGACGCGCAGGTCGACGGCGTTGACCGAGCGGTTCTCCAGCAGGAAGACCACCGCGTCGACCACGTCCTCCATGGTCGCCAGCCGCCCGGTGGGGGTGCGCGCGCGCCACCGCTCCCGGATCGGTCCGGGCCGTTCGCTCCAGTAGGGGCTGTCGCCGACGACCCCGGGGTGCACGGCGTTGACGCGGATCGGCGCCAGCTCGACCGCCAGCGTGTGCATCAGGCCCGTGATCCCGTAGTTGACGGTGGTGATCGTGGTGGAGTTCCTGTAGGGCATGTCCCTGGCCAGCCCGCCGAACAGCACGATCGAGCTGTCGTCGTGCATCCTCGGCAGCAGCGCGTGCACCGTCTCGGTGTAGCCGACCAGCTTGAGGGTCACCAGGCGGGTCGCCCTGGCGACGTCGTAGTCGGCGACGGCGTTGTCGTCGCGGTCGATGGCGACCAGCACCAGGTGGTCGACCCGGCCGACGCCCTCCAGCCGGCCGGCGATCTCCTCCGGGCGGGCGAGGTCCAGGCCGATCCCGCGGGCGCCGCCGCCGAGCTCGGCGGCGACCGCCTTGGCGCGCTCGGCATCGCGGCTGGACAGCACCAGCTCGCGGCCCTGGTCGACGAAATGGCGGGCCAGCTGTTGGCCCATGCCGGCGGTGCCGCCGACCACCAGCACGCACCCGGCCCCGTCCCGCGGCACCGCTCACCCCTCCCCGAGCGCCGCGGCCAGGTAGTCCCAGTCGCGGGTGAACCGGTAGGAGTGGCGCGCCGGCGGCATCGGCGCCTGCGTCTCCAGCCACCGCACCGGCCGCGGCGCCGGGTTGGAGAAGCCGTGGACGCAGCCGACGCCGGCCCAGGCGACGTCGCCGGCGCCCATGCGGTAGCGCTTGCCGTCGAAGGTGGCGTCGACCTCGCCCTCCAGGATCATGTAGGTCTCCTCGAAGGGGTGGTCGTGGGTGCCGGCCACCCCGGCGGGCTCGTACTGGACCATGAACATCGTCTGCAGCTGCGCGCCCAGCTCGCCGTCGACCATCATCTTCACGCTGATCCCGCTGTAGACCAGCAGCGCCGTGCGCATGCTGGCCGACACCGCCAGCTGCCCCTGCGTCTGCTTGTCGACGTCCATGTTGGCGGGCTCGATGTGCCCGAAGGCGCGGGTGCGCGGGTCGCGCACGTCCACCGCCACCGCGCCGGGCGGGCGGGGCAGCGGCGGCACGAAGAAGGTGTCGCCGCCGTGGCGGGCCCGCGGCTGCGGCGCCAGCATGTCGGCCCAGCGGGCGGTCCCCCGGCCAGGGTTGCTCCAGGCGTGCGGCACGCCGACCGGCAGCAGCCCGTAGTCGCCCGGCCGCAGGTGCACCGCCCCCTCGGCGGTCACCGCCACCAGCTCGCCCTCCAGCAGGTGGAAGCTCTCCTCGAAGGAGTGGACGTGGGCGTCGACCGACCCCCCCGGATCCAGCTCGCAGACGCCGAAGCCGGTGTGGACCGCGCCGGCGTCCTCGTCAACCACCGACCAGCGCCGGAAGCCACGGCTGCGGCCGGCCCAGCCGTCGGGGACGGCCGCGGCGGCCTCGCCGGCGAGGCGGACGACGTGCCTGGAGGTCATGCCTGCTGCTGGGCTTGCTGCTGCCTCTGCCGCACCTGCTCGAGCAGGTGGTCGCGGGAGGCCTCCACCAGCCGCCGCGCCTTGGCGGCGTCGGCGACCAGCTTGCCGCCCCGCTTGTGGACCTTGCCGCCGACGATCACGGTGTCGACGTTGGAGACGTCGGCGCAGAGGGTGACCGCCGCCACCGGGTCGATCACCGGCGCCATGTTCAGCGCGCCGGCGTCCAGCACCACCACGTCGGCCTGCTTGCCGGGGGTGAGCGAGCCGGTGCGGTCCTCCAGCCCGGCGACGTGGGCGCCGTTGATGGTGGCCATCTCCAGCACCTGCCGTGCCTTCAGGATGTTCGCGGGGGGCTCGGTGTTGGCCTCCCATGCCACCGCCAGGGCCTTCCACCGCTCGCACCCGAACGCGCAGCGCATCTGCGTGAACATGTCGCCGGGCACGGTGGTGACGACGTCGATCGACAGGCTCGGGCGCAGGCCGTGCTCCAGCGACTTCGCCACCGGCGGCCAGCCGTGGCCCATCTGCACCTCCACCTGCGGGGCGATCGAGATGGTGCCGCCGCTGTCGGCCACCAGCCGCCACTCCTCGTCGCTGAAGTAGCAGCAGTGGATGTAGGTGGTGTCCGGGCCGAGCAGGCCGAGGTTGCTGAGCTGCTTGATCATGCCGAAGCGGCCGGCCAGGCGGCCCATGGCGACGTGGACGGTGATGGGGATGCCGAGCTCGCGCGCCAGCGTCCACTCGGAGCGGACCACCTCGTCCTTGCAGAAGCCCGGGCCGCGGGTGGCCAGCCCCATCGTCAGCAGGCCGCCGTCGGAGGAGAAGTAGGTGTCGCGCACCCGCCGGACGTCGTCGCCGGGGATGGCGATGGTGCTCTCGAACCAGTAGTCCGACAGGGAGGTGTTGGCGCTGCCGTAGGCGTACAGCGCGCGGATGCCGGCCTCCCGCAGCCCTTGGATGGCGGCGTCGGGGTGCTCGGGGGTGTTGTTGATGTGCGACCAGTCCACCAGGGTGGTGATGCCGGCGTTGAGGCACTCCAGCGCGCCGGCCAGGTTGCTGGCGTACACGTCCTCGGGCCGGTAGACGGGCGCGAAGGTGTCCAGCACCTCCACGAAGTAGTCGTCCAGGGTCGCGTCGGGCGCGCAACTGCGGATCGCCGCCTCCCAGGTGTGGCGGTGGGTGTCGACGAACCCGGGGATGACGATGCTGCCGGAGGCGTCGATCACCTCCGCGTCCGCGTCGACCTGGGGCGCCACCGCGGCGATCGTGTCCCCGTCGATCAGCACGTCGCCCCTTGGCAGGTCGCCGAGGTCGGGGTCGACGGTCAGCACGGTCCCACCACGAAGCAGCAGCTTGGCCATGGCTCTCCCCCTTGCTGGAAGCAACCGGGCGCGATGTCGAGCCGGAGCATACGCTTGTCCACCTATGCTGAACAGGGCGGGCCGGTCTGTACACTGCATGCATGAGCGCCACTGAACACCACGAGGTCGGGCCCGCCGCCGCGGGCGGCGCGCCGGCCCTGGACCTCGGGGGCCGGCTGCGGGCCGAGCGGCTGCGGCAGGGGATGACCCTGCGCGAGATGGCCCGCCGCCTCGGCATCAGCGCCAGCGCGCTGTCGCAGATCGAGACCGGCAAGGCGCAGCCGTCGGTGAGCAAGCTGTTCGACATCGTCAACCTGCTGAACACCTCCCTGGACGGCCTGCTGGTCGGGGACGGCGGGCAGCGGGCCGGCCCCGGCCACGTCCCCGACGGCCGTGACGGCGCGGCCGGCGCCGGCCGTCGCGACACCGAGGGCTTCTTCTCGCTGCAGCGGGCCGGCGAGCACGAGGCGCTGGAGCTCGAGTCGGGCGTGCAGTGGCGCCGGCTGACGGCGGGCTCCTTCCCCGGCGTCGAGTTCCTGCACGTGACCTACGAGCCGGGCGCCTGCTCCTCCCGCGAGGGGGTGTTCATGCGCCACGCCGGCCAGGAGTTCGGCTACGTGCTGTCCGGCAGGCTCCAGGTCGACGTCGGCTTCGACTCCTACGAGCTCGGCGCCGACGACTCCATCAGCTTCCCCGCGACCACCCCGCACCGGCTCGGCAACCCCTGGCCCGAGCCGGCCCACGTCATCTGGTGCGTCCTCGGCCGCCACGCTTCCTGACCACCGATGTTCAGCTTCACTTGACGACTGGCGAAGGTTGGCGTACTCCCGATCCGTCGGGCCCGGCAGGAGGAGGAGCCATGGGCATCCGCACGTACGGTCCCAACGCCGTCGACTGGGAGGAACGGGTCGACGTCGACCGGCTGCGCCGCGAACGGCTCGCGCGGCTGAAGGCGACGCTGGAGCGCTCCGAGCTGGGCGCGCTGCTGACCTTCGACTTCCACAACATCCGCTACATGACCTCCACCCACATCGGCACCTGGGCGATGGACAAGCTGATCCGCTTCGCCCTGCTGCCGCGCGGCGGCGAGCCGGTCGTCTGGGACTTCGGCTCGGCCGCCCGCCACCACCAGCTCTACAACCCGTGGCTGGAGGGCCGCACCGACCAGCCGGAGCTGGGACGCGCCCGCGCCGGCATCTCCACCCTGCGCGGCGCCTTCCACCCGCAGGCGGGCGTCGCCGAGGAGGTCGCCGCCAAGGTCCGCCGCGAGCTGGACGCGCACGGCCTGGCGGGGGAGCCGGTCGGCGTCGACGTGGTGGAGATGCCGGTGCTGGCCGCGCTGCAGGCCGCCGGCCTGCGGGTGGTCGACGGCCAGCAGGTCTTCCTGGAGGCGCGCCGCACCAAGACCCCCGACGAGATCACCCTGCTCACCACCGCCGCCGCCCTGGTCGACGCCGCCTACGAGGAGCTGTACCGCTTCCTGCGGCCCGGGGTCCGCGAGAACGAGTGCGTCGGCCTGGTCAGCAAGGTCCTGTACGACCTCGGCTCCGAGCACGTGGAGGGCGTCAACGCCATCTCCGGGGAGCGCTGCTCGCCGCACCCGCACGTCTACTCCGACCGCATCCTGCGCCCCGGCGACCCCGCCTTCTTCGACATCCTCCACAGCTACAACGGCTACCGCACCTGCTACTACCGCTGCTTCGCGGTCGGCAGCGCCTCCCACGCCATGCGCGACGCCTACCGCCGCTGCCGCGACTACATGGACGAGGCGATCGCGCTGGTCAAGCCCGGCGCGACCACCGCCGACATCGTCTCGGTGTGGCCGCGCGCCGAGGAGTTCGGCTTCGCCAACGAGGAGGCCGCCTTCGCCCTGCAGTACGGCCACGGCGTCGGCCTGTCGATCTGGGAGAAGCCGATCTTCAGCCGGCTGGTGTCGCTGGACCACCCCGAGGTGCTCGAGGAGGGCATGCTGTTCGCGCTGGAGACCTACTGGCCGGCGTCGGACGGCTGGTCGGCGGCGCGCATCGAGGAGGAGGTCGTGGTCACCGCCGACGGCTGCGAGATCATCACCAAGTTCCCCGCCGAGGAGCTGCTGGTCGCCGGCACCCGCTACTGGGCGATGGACGGCCCGCTGCCGACCCTGCGGGAGGCGGAGTCGCACCGCAACCGCCCGCGCGCCGGCGCGCCCGACGGCCAGCGGGTGACGCCATGAGCGTCGCCAGCCAGACCCCGGCGGCCGGCGGCCCCCGCCAGCAGGAGCCGCCCGCCGAGCTGCTGCTCGACCTGCTGGAGCGGATGGCGCTGATCCGCGAGACCGAGAAGGCCGCCTACGACCTGTTCATGAGCGGCCTGGTCAAGGGCACCACCCACCTGGCCTCCGGGCAGGAGGCGGTCGCCGTCGGCGCCAGCGCCGCCCTGCGCGACGACGACTACGTGTTCGCCACCTACCGGGGCCACCACCACGCGATCGCCCGCGGCGCCTCCCCGGAGGCGTGCCTGGCCGAGCTGATGAGCCGCGCCACCGGCCTGAACGGCTCCAAGGGCGGCTCCATGCACCTCACCGTCGCCTCCGCCAACATGCTCGGCTCCTACGCGATCGTCGGCGCCCACCTGCCGGTCGCCTGCGGCGCCGCCTGGTC
>DASQWY010000382.1:0-5973 GCA_035640005.1 Actinomycetes bacterium | reverse complement strand
ACCCAGCACTCGGTCCGCGAGCTGCGCTCGCTCGGCATCCAGCCCGACGCGATCGTCTGCCGCACCGACCGGCCGATCACCGACGCCCTCAAGCGCAAGATCTCGCTGCTGTCGGACGTGGACGTGGCGGCGGTGGTGTCGGCGCCCGACGCCGACTCGATCTACGAGATCCCGCTGGTGCTGCACGCCGAGGGCCTGGACGACTACCTGGTCCGCCACCTGCGGCTGGAGCAGCAGGCCGCGCCAGAGCCCGACCTGGCCGAGTGGGAGGCGCTGGTCAAGCGGATCCGCGACCCGCGCCGCACCGTCCGCATCGCCCTGGTCGGCAAGTACGTGAACCTGCCCGATGCCTACCTGTCGGTCACCCAGGCCCTCGCCCACGCCGGCGCCTTCCACGGCGTCGAGGTCGAGGTGGTCTGGATCGGCTCCGACGACCTCGAAGACCCGCAGGCGCGCAAGGTGCTGGAGACGATCGACGGGGTGCTGGTGCCCGGCGGCTTCGGCGTGCGCGGGGTCGAGGGCAAGATCGAGGCGGTCCGCTACGCGCGCGAGCAGGGCGTGCCGTTCCTCGGCATCTGCCTGGGCCTGCAGACCGCGGTCATCGAGATCGCCCGGCACCTGGCCGGCCTGGAGAACGCCAACTCGAGCGAGTTCGACCTCGACACCCCCTACCCGGTGATCGACCTGCTGCCCGACCAGCGCCGCGTCGCCGACATGGGCGGCACCATGCGCCTGGGGCTGGACCCCTGCCGGCTGCTGAAGGGCTCGCGCGCCGAGCAGGCGTACGGCGACGGGCTGGTGTTCGAGCGGCACCGGCACCGCTACGAGGTCAACAACCGCTTCCGGCGCCGGCTGGAGGAGGCCGGGCTGGTCTGCTCGGGGACCTCCCCGGACGGCCGGCTGGTCGAGATCATCGAGCTGGGCGACCACCCCTGGTTCGTGGCCGGCCAGTTCCACCCCGAGTTCCGCTCGCGGCCGACCCGGCCCCACCCGCTGTTCCGCGACTTCGTCGGCGCGGCGACCGCCCTGGCCGACGCCCGCGACGCCGCCAGGGCCCCGGTCGCGGCCGGGCAGCACGGCGGCGAGCAGCCGCTGGCGGCCGGCCACCGCAACGGCGCCGACGGCCAGCCCGCCCGCCCAGCCCCGGTCCCGGCGTCCCCGCCGGCCGCCGCCACGCCGCCCCGGCCAGCCCCGGCCGCGCCCACCGTCGACCTCACCGACGGGCCGGCCATCCGGCCCGAGCGTCCGGTCCAGACCGGCCAGGTCGGGGCGGGCGAACCGCGCCGCCCCGGATGAGCGGTCGCGAGGAACCTGGCCGGGGGGTCCGGGGGGACGGGCCCGTCCCCCCGGAGGATGAACCCGGCGTAGCCGGCGCGGGTGCCACGGAGGACCAGGAACCCGGGGAGCCGCCGTTCCGCCTGCTCGGGTCGCGGCGCCCGTTCGCCGGCGAGCTGCTGCGCGTGCGGGTCGACCGGATCGCCGGCCCCGACGGCCGCAGCGGCAGCCGCGAGGTGGTCGAGCACCCCGGCGCGGTCGCCGCGCTGGCGATCGACCAGCAGGGCCTGCTGCTGCTGGTCGACCAGTGGCGCCACGCGGTCGGCGCCCGGGTGCTGGAGATCCCCGCCGGCAAGTACGACGTGCGGCAGGAGACCGTCGAGCAGACGCTCCGCCGCGAGCTGGCCGAGGAGCTGGGGGTCGAGGGCGGGCCGCTGACCTGGCTGGCGACCTTCTACACCACCCCCGGCTGGAGCGACGAGGTCGTGGACCTGTACCTGGCCGAGGGGGTCCGGCCGTTGGCCGGCGAGGCGCCGCCGCGGGACTGGGAGGAGGCCGGCATCCGGGTGCTGCGGGTCCCGTTCGAGCAGGCAGTCCAGGCGGCCACCCGCGCCAACCCAGGCGACTCCAAGACCCTGGTCGCGCTCGGCCTGTACGGCCTGTGGCGGGCGGGCGCCTGGGCGCCCGACCCGGCGGGCGGGCCGCCGCCGGACGCCCCCCGGCGCCGGGCGGCGGCGCGACCGCCTGCGCGACCGCCTGATGGTTCCGTACCGCCTGACCCGGCCGCCACCGTCTCGTAGACTGGGCTCCCCCGGCCCGACGAGGGGCCGGCGGCGGCAGGAAGGGGCGCGAGCATGGACGTCGGCATCCCGCGCGAGCTGAAGGACCACGAGTACCGGGTCGCGATCACCCCGTTCGGCGTGCGCGAGCTGGCCGAGGCCGGCCACCGCGTGTTCGTGGAGCAGGGGGCGGGGGAGGGCAGCTCCATCCCCGACTGGCAGTTCGAGCGCGCCGGGGCGACCGTGCTCGGCACCGCCGACGAGGTGTGGGGCGAGGCGGACCTCATCTTGAAGGTGAAGGAGCCGGTCCCCGAGGAGTTCCACCGGCTCCGCCGCGACCAGGTGCTGTTCACCTACCTGCACCTGGCCGCCAGCCGCGAGGTCACCGAGGCGCTGCTGAAGAGCGGCACCACCGCGGTCGCCTACGAGACGGTCGAGCTGCCCGACGGGCGGCTGCCGCTGCTCGCCCCGATGAGCGAGGTCGCCGGCCGCATGGCTCCGCAGGTCGGCGCGCACCTGCTCGAACGCGAGTCGGGCGGGCGCGGCGTGCTGATGGGCGGCGTCTCCGGGGTCGCCGCCGCCAAGGTGGTGGTGCTCGGCGGCGGCATGGCCGGGCAGAACGCCGCCTGGATCGCCCAGGGCATGGAGGCCGAGGTCACCCTGCTCGACAAGAACGTCGACAAGCTCCGCTACGTCGACCAGATCCACAAGGGCCGCATCGTCACCTTGATGTCGAACCGGCAGACGATCGAGGACCTGGTCCTGCAGGCCGACCTGGTGATCGGCTCGGTGCTGATCCCCGGTGCCAAGGCGCCGCGGCTGGTCACCGCCGAGCACGTCAAGCACATGAAGCCGGGCGCGGTGCTGGTCGACATCTCCATCGACCAGGGCGGCTGCTTCGAGACCTCGCACGTGACCACCCACTCCGACCCGACCTACGTGGTCGACGGGGTGGTCCACTACTGCGTCGGCAACATGCCCGGCGCGGTGCCGCACACCTCCACCTACGCGCTCGTCAACGTCACCCTGCCCTACGCGGTGGCGATCGCCTCGGCGGGGCTGGAGGAGGCCCTCGCGGCCGACCCCGCCCTCGCCAAGGGCGTCAACGTCTACCGCGGCGAGCTGACCTACGAGCAGGTCGCCGAGGCCCACGAGCTGGACTGGCGGCCCCTGGCCGAGGCCACGCCAGGGGCGGACGTGGACGCGTCCTGACCGTGGCCGTGGGCGCGCCGCAGCGGGGCGTGCCGCCGGGGGAGGGCGGCGCGCACGGAGCCGCCATGCCCACGGCGCCGCTCGGGCCGGCCGCCGGCGCGGCCGTGCGGCGGTTCCTGGACTACCTGGCCGTCGAGCGAGGGCTGGCCGCCAACACCCTCAGCGCCTACCGCCGGGACCTGCACCGCTACGCCGGCTGGCTGGCGCAGCGCGGCGTCGACGACCCCGGCCGGGCCGGCGAGCAGGACCTGGTCGCCTTCCTCGGCGCGCTGCGGGTCTCCAGCACCCCGGTCGGCACCCGCTACCGGGCCTCCAGCGTCGCCCGCAGCCTGGCGGCGGTCCGCGGCTTCCACCGCTTCCTGGTCGCCGAGCGCCTGGCCGGCGAGGACCCCTCCCGCGACCTCGGCACCCCCAAGGTGCCGGCCGCCCTGCCGAAGGCGCTGTCGATCGAGCAGGTGGAGGCGCTGCTCGGCGCGGTCGCCGGCGACGCCCCGCTGGCCCTGCGCGACCGCGCCCTGCTGGAGACCCTGTACGCGGCCGGGCTGCGGGTGAGCGAGGCGACCGGCATGGACGTCGACGACCTCGACCTGGAGGACGGCACCGTGCGGGCGTTCGGCAAGGGCGCCAAGGAGCGCCTGGTCCCGATCGGCCGCTCGGCCAGGCGGGCGCTGGAGGCCTACCTGGTCCGCGGCCGGCCGGCGCTGGCCCGGTCCCGCTCCGGCCCGGCCCTGTTCCTGAACGCCCAGGGCACCCGGCTCACCCGCCAGGGCTGCTGGAAGATCCTGCGCCGCCACGCCCGCCACGCCGGGCTGGAGGCCGAGGTCTCCCCGCACGTGCTGCGCCACTCGTTCGCCACCCACCTGCTGGCCGGCGGCGCCGACATCCGCAGCGTGCAGGAGCTGCTCGGCCACGCCAGCCTGGCCACCACCCAGGTGTACACCCGCGTCTCCGCCGAACGGCTCCGCGAGGTCTACCTGCGTGCCCATCCACGGGCCAGGGGCCGACGACCGGTGATCCTGTAGCCTTCAACCCTTGCCGCCGCCCAGCCCGCACCGCTCGGCGCGACGGCCGCCGATCCCACGGAGGAGCGCCATGGACCAGCAGACGGTTGACCGGCTGCGCGAGCGCCTGGAGAGCGAGCGCGGCGAGCTGCGCCGCCAGCTCGACGACCTGGGTGCGCGGCGCGACGCCGAGGGGATCGAGGAGCCCGACCTGGACGAGGGCTTCGCCGACGCCGGCCAGGCCGCCGCCGAGCGGTCCAGCCTGCTGACCCTGGTCCGCAGCCTGCGCGACACCCTTGCCGGGGTGGAGGGGGCGCTGCACCGCATGGACAACGGCAGCTACGGGCTGTGCGAACGCTGCGGCCAGCCGATCGCCGAGGAACGGCTGGAGGCGCTGCCCGCCGCCCAGCTTTGCCTGCGCTGCAAGCAGCAGCGGGGCCGCCGGTGAGGCCGCCGAAGGTCGCGGTGGTCGTCTGCGACTCGCTCGGGGTGGGGGAGGCGCCCGACGCGGCCGCCTACGGCGACCGGGGCGCCGACACCGTGGGGCACGCCGCCGCCGCGGTCGGCGGGCTGAAGCTGCCGAACCTGCAGCGGTGGGGGTTCGGCCGCCTCACCAGCATCGAGGGGGTGCCGCCCGCCGAGCCGGGCGCCGCGGCGGTCGCGCGCATGGCCGAGCGGTCGGCGGGCAAGGACACCACCACCGGCCACTGGGAGATCATGGGGGTGGTGCTGGAGCGGCCGTTCCCCACCTACCCCGACGGCTTCCCGCCCCAGGTGATCGACGCGTTCACCGCCGCCATCGGCCGCGGCGTGCTCGGCAACAAGCCGGCCTCCGGCACCGAGATCATCAAGGAGCTGGGCGAGCAGCACCTGGCCAGCGGCGACCCGATCGTCTACACCTCGGCCGACTCGGTGTTCCAGATCGCCACCCACAAGCGGGTCGTGCCCCTGGAGCGGCTGTACGACTGGTGCGAGCGGGCCCGCGCCCTGCTCACCGGGCCGCACGCGGTCGGCCGGGTGATCGCCCGCCCGTTCGACGGGGAGCCGGGCGCGTTCTTCCGGACCAAGGAGCGGCGCGACTACGCGCTCCCCCCGGCGGGGCCGACCGTGCTGGAGGCATTGCAGGCGGCCGGCGTGCGCACCCTCGGGGTCGGCAAGATCGAGGACATCTTCTCGCGGCGGGGGCTGGCCGGCTCCGACCACACCGGCGACAACGACACCTCGCTGGACGCCACCGTGCGGTTCCTGAACGCGGCCGACGGCCCCACCCTGGTGTTCACCAACCTGGTCGACTTCGACATGGTCTACGGCCACCGGCGGGACGCGCCCGGCTACGCCGCCTGCCTGGAGCGGCTGGACACCCGCCTGCCGGAGGTGGTCGACGCCCTGGGGGAGGGCGGCTGGCTGTTCCTCACCGCCGACCACGGCTGCGACCCGACCGCGCGCGGCACCGACCACACCCGCGAGTACGTGCCGTTGGTCGCGTTCAGCCCGGGCGGCACGGCCGGCACGCGCCTCGCGGACCGCTCGACGTTCGCCGACCTGGGCGCCACCGTCGCCGACCTGTTCGAGGTCCCCCCGGTCGGCCCCGGCCGCTCGTTCCTCGCCGACCTGCACGCCTGACGGCCTGACGGGGCAGGGTCGCGGGGAACCGTTCCCGCTCCCGCGTCGGCCGCGGGGCACCCGTCGACCGGCGCCGCAGCCCC
>DASQWY010000381.1:0-8614 GCA_035640005.1 Actinomycetes bacterium | reverse complement strand
GACGCCGACGTCCGCGAACCGGACACGGTCCTGCGGGGCGCCGCCCGGACGCTGGACTTCGGCCGGCCGGTGGCGGTCATGCTGCTGGGCATCCTGCACCACATCAGCGACGACGACCAGGCGTACGCGATCGTGGACCGGCTGGTGGACGGCATCCCGGCCGGCGGCTTCCTGACCATCGCCCACAGCACCAACGCGGTCACCGGCGCCGCCATGGATGAGGCCGTGGCGCACTGGAACCAGTTCGGCAAGCCCCCGATGACGCTGCGCACCCCCCAGGCGATCGCCCGCTTCTTCGACCGCCTGGAGCTGCTGGAGCCCGGCGTGGTCTCGACCTCCCGCTGGCGGCCCGACCCCGCCGTGGACCCAGGCCCCGAGACGGACGAGTTCTGCGCCGTCGGGCGCAAGCCGGCCTGACGCGCCGAGGCCTACTCGAGCAGGTTGTCGAAGTCGCCGGCCTGCGCGCCCTGGATCAGCGCGTGGATCTCGGCCTGGGTGTAGACCAGCGCCGGGCCGTCGGGGTGGCGGGAGTTCCGCACGGCGATCTCGCCGCTCGGCAGCCTGCCCAGCTCCACGCAGGTGCCCTGGGAGTTGCTGTAGCTGCTCTTCTGCCACCGGACACCCTGCAGTGCCGCGGCCGTTGGCTGCGTACCTGTCTGCTGCGTCATCAGATCTCCTGGAGGATCCCGTCGAGGATCTCGACGGTCTGGCGCGGCGGCGCGCTCTCCACGTCGAGGCGATTCATGACCGCCGCGTAGGCGTCCACGTCGTCGAGCTTGTCCAGGTACAGCGCGCTGGTGAGCTGCTCGACGTACACCACGTCCGGGAGGTCCGGTTCGGAGAACCGCAGGATGGTGAACGCCCCGCCCTCGGCGGCGTGGCCGCCGACGTGGAACGGCAGCACCTGCAGGGTCACGGTCGGCAGCCCGGTCGCCTCGATCAGGTGCTCGAGCTGGCCGCGCAGCACCTTCCGGCCACCGATCGGCCGCCGCAGCGCCGCCTCGTCCACCACCGCCCACAGCCGGCGCGGGGAGCCGTCCGGCCCCGGCCGGGTGAGCAAGTCCTGGCGCCGCTGCCGCAGGCCGACCCGCCGCTCCACCTCCTCGGCGGGGGCGGCCGGGTTGCCCTGGGTGATGACCGCGCGGGCATAGTCATCGGTCTGCAGCAGGCCAGGGACGAACTGGACCTCGAAGGTGCGGATGAGCGTCGCCGCCTCCTCCAGCCCGACGTAGGCCTGGAACCAGCCCGGCAGCAGGTCGCCGTAGCGGTGCCACCAGCCGGGCGTGTTCGCCTGACGGGCCAGGTTGAGCAGCGCTTGCCGCTCCTGGTCGTCGGTGATGCCGTACATGGTGAGCAGGTCGGCGACGTCGCGTTCCTTGAACCCGACCCGCCCGAGCTCCATCCGGCTGATCTTGGAGTCGGAGCTCCTGATCAGGTAGCCGGCGTCGTCACGGGAGATGCCCTTGGCCTCGCGGAGCCGACGCAGCTGCGCACCCAGCAGGATGCGTAACGCGGTCGGACCGGCGGCCGGGCCGCTTCCTGGCTCTGTGCTCACCCCGCCTCCCAGACCTCCGAAGGGCTGGAATCAGCGCATTGTGTCACTCCTTCCCGTGGCCGCGAAGGCACCGCTAGTAGCTGCATATGCGGATGCACGTGCATCCGCATATGCAACTGAAGCATAGCCCATCCGGCGGCGAAGCTACGGCTGCATTTGCGTTTGCAGCTGCACTTGGCAGGCAAACATGTCGCCTGTACCCCCTCTCCCTCGCAAGGCGTCGCGATGGCAGACCTGGACGCGAACACCCCCGGCCCGCCTCCGCTGCGGGTACTGATCGTGGACGACAGCAGCCGGCTGCGCCGGCGCGTTCGCGAGGCGCTCGAACGCGCCGGGCTGCAGGTGGTCGGTGAGGCCGGCGACGGCGCCACCGCCCTGGCGCAGGCCGCCGTGCAGCGCCCGGACGTGGTGCTGATGGACCTGCGCATGCCGGGGATGGACGGCGTCGAGGCCACCCGGGCTCTGCGGCGGCAACAGCCGTCGACCCGGGTCCTGCTGTGGACCGGGGACGACGACGAGCGGCTGGCCGCGGCCGTCCGCGAGTCCGGCGCGGACGCCGGCGTCGCCAAGGGGATCCGCGCGGCCGAGCTGGTCGCGGCCCTGCAGGCCGCCGGTCGGGGACTGGCCCACCACCGGGCCCAGGACCGGGCCGAAGGCTAGGCTGGACCCGGCGCACACGCTCGTCACAGGGGTCGCCATGCGGCGCTGGCAGTGGAGGATCGCGGTCGCCGCCATGGTGGCCGGGCTGGTGGTGGCCGGCCGGGTGACCGCCCCGCCGGCAAGCCCCGCCCCGTCGGCGACGCTGCCGGTCTATACCGGCCGCTCGTGCGACCCCGACGGCGTCACCAGGCGTTCACCAGGCGCCATCGACGGCCCGCAGCTGCACCCGCCGGTCGCCGGGCTGCGGCTGGACCCGGCCACCTCCCGGCCGGGCGACCTGCCGTCCGCGCGCGCCCAGACGCTGGCCCGGCAGCTGATCGGCAGCGACGTCGACACCATCGCCACCCACGCGCGGCTGCTGCGGGTGAGCCGGCCGCCGGCCCTGCACCGCCGGCGGGCGTGGGTGGTCGCGGTGTCGGGGGTGCCGGCCGGGTTCGGCTACTGCGGTGCGGTCGGCAGCCGCGAGGTGGTGGTGGTCCTGGACGCGACCACCGGCACGCTGCTGTGGCGCTACAGCTACCGGTAGCGCCGCTAGGCGAGCATCGAGGCCAGCGCCACGCCGAGGCCGATGGCGCCCGAGGTCGCGACGATCCGCAGCGCGCGGCGGCGGTCCTCGGTCTGGGCCTGGTCGGCCGGCAGCTCGTGCATGCCAGATCATCCGACCACCCCGGCCCGAGCCTCGGCCCAGTGCAGGGCTCGGTTCCCCACCACCACGCCCAGCACCGCCAGCACGATGACCAGCCAGCCGGGCGCCCCCAGGTCGATGGCCAACACGATCACAAAGCCATCCCACAGTGCGATCAGGGTAAAACCGAGGTGCTCCATGTACGGCAACCGCCACTGCTCGCTGCGCCGCCGAAGCAGCCCCCGCGCCGAAAGCGCGCGCCAGCCCATGTACAGCCCAAGCAGTAACAAACCGCCGAAGATCAGCTGCTCTCCCGTGCCGAGCTGCTGCCAATGGGCCGCCATCGCTCCCAGCAGGAACACGATCATCAACCAGAGCGAGACCAGGTACACGCCGAACAGCTGGTGCGCTCGCTGCTCCGCTTGGGGGGGAAACAGCGCCAGGCAGCCGGCGACGAACGCCGCCACCCCGGCCGCGGCGTGCAAGGCGATCATGGTCGTATGCAACATCCGGACTCCCTCGCCATGTGACCGACTGTCCTGCTCAGGCTGATCCTCGCCTGAGCGCGCCGGCCGCTCACGGCGAGTCGGTGACCTGCAGCGGCGTGACCGGGACGCCGTCGCTCCAGCGGCCCATGAAGCGCTGCTCGGCCGTCCCGCCGAGCGCTTCGCGGCAGTCCCGCCGCGCGACCACGCACTCCTGCAGCGCGTCGAGCAGCTTCCAGGGGCCGTAGAAGTCCAGCGCGTCCGGCGGGTTGGCGCTGCCGCTGAGCGACAGGAGATGGTCGGCGACCAGCGCCGGGGTGCCGTGCTCGTCGCTACGCACCAGGACGTAGTCCTTGCTGGCCGCCGGGTGCTGGCGCAGCGCCGCCCACAGCGCCTTCGGGCCCTTCAGGCCGACCCGGTCGTCGCGATCGGAGGCCAGCACCAGCACCAGGCTGGAGGAAGGGATGCCGGCCACTACCCGCGTGCTGGCCGGATCCTCCGGCCGCGGCTGCAGCACGAACACCGCCCTGGGGCGTGGCAGCCGCGCCGAGCCGGCGTCGGCGGCGAGCTGCGCCGCCATGTTCCCCCCGACCGAGTGGCCCACCAGCACCAGCTGGTCCCACCGGGGCGTGACGTGCCCCGGCCGGGCCAGCGCCCGCATGGCCGCCCGCAGACCGGCCACCGGCCCCCTGCGCCGCTCGGCGAGGCCCACCCTGTCGAACGGCTGGTTCTGGAAGATCACGATGCTGCCCCGCCCGACCAGGTGGTCGATCCAGCCCTGGTACTCGTCCGGGCCGACACCCTGGGTGAAGACGACCACCGGCCCGCTCCGCGGCGCGGGCCTGGCCGGCTCGAAGATGATCACCTCGCCCGGGGAGCCGCCGACCCTGGTGGTGCGCACCCCGGCGTGGCGCCGCTGGCTGCCGCCCGGGCCCTCGGCCGGCTGCGCCGGCGGCGCCACTGCCCGGGTGGCCGGGGGCGCGGACGACCCGGCCCGGTCCGCCGAGCCGGTGGTGCAGCCGGCCACCACCAGCGCGGCGAGCAGGCCCCGCAGCCCGCGGCCGACCCAGGTCGCCGGCCCGCCATACCCCAGCTGCGCCATCGCGCGCCTCCCGGCACCTCGGCGTTCTACTCCGACCTCGGAGAATTTTACTCCGGATCCGGAGCATCCAAACGCCCGGCTTGGCGGCGCGGACCCAGCCGGGCACACTGGCCCGGTGACCCATCACGAGGAACGACACCGCCGGATGTCGTTCCTGTTCGACCTGTTCGCCGTGGACCACCGGGTCCGCGCGCTGCTCGGCCAGACCATGGCCGGCGTCGGCCTGCGACCGGACGAGTACGCCATCTACAGTGCGGTGCTCAAGGCCGGACCGCTGTCGATCAGCGAGCTGGCCCAGGTCATGGGGATGCCGCTGACCACCGTGTCGGACTACGTGCGCACCATGACCGGCCGCGGCCACGCCCGCCGCTCCCGCAACCCGGCCGACAGCCGCTCCTACCTGATCGCCCTGACCGGCGAAGGGGCCGCCGCCCACCAGGCGGCCATGGTCGGCTTCGTCGCGGCCATCGACCGCGTCCGCCAGGCGCTGCCCCTCGCCGAGCAGGACCTGGTCAACGCCCTGCACGGCCTGGACGACGCCGTCCGCCAGGTCCTGGAGGAGCTCGCCGCCGAGGACCGCCGCCAGCAGCGCGCCGCCGGCGGCCACTAGAAATCCGGCATCGCCCGGGTCGCCGAGCACCCTCCCGTTGCCTGACCGGCAGGGGTCAGCGGGCGGCGGAGGTGGCCTCGGAGGCCAGCCGGATCGACCCGTACTGCCCGTCGAAGCCGGGCGTCCGCACCACCTGGCCGCGACGCACCTTGCCGATCGCCTCGGCCACCTCGGGGAAGCCGGCCTTGGCGATGGCGTCCAGCGGCGGGCGCTCCAGCAGGGGCAGCTCGGGGCCGAGCAGCTCGACCATGGCATCGACGATCCGCCGCACGGTCTTGCTGGCCGGGCCGACCCCCGTGACCTCGGCGACGACCTCGGGCAGGGACACCAGGTTGCGGCACCCGGCCGTCCCTGCCGGCCGGGCGCCCGCCGGGCGGTCCGCCAGGTCCTCCACCCGCTGCAGCACCCCCATGGTCAGCCGCTTGCCGCAGACGGGGCAGCGCATGCGCGCCCGCCGCGCGTCGGCCGGCTCCAGGCGGACGCCGCAGCGCTGGTGGCCGCTCAGGTGGTACCTGCCCTGTTCGGGGAAGAACTCGACCGTCCCCTGGAACCCCTCCCCGGTCTCGAGCGCGTGGCGGATCGCGAAGTAGTCCAGCTCGGTGTCGAGCTCGGTCGCCTCCCGGCCGAGCTTTGACGGGGCGTGGGCGTCGGAGTAGCTGACCGGCCGGAAGCGGTCCAGGAGCGAGACCCGCCAGTTCATCGGCGGGTCCGCCGACAGCCCGGTCTCCACCGCGAAGATGTGGCGCGCCAGCTCCCCGTAGCAGTCCTCGATGGAGTCGAACCCGGTGGTGGCGCTCAGCACGCCGACCCACGGCGTCCAGACGTGCGCCGGCAGCAGGTAGGCGCCGTCACCGCTGTCGAGCGTGGCCTCGAGCAGGTCGCTCGCGTCCATGGCGAGGGTCGGGCGCCCGTCCTCGGTGAGGTTGCCGCTACGGCCGAGGCGGTCGTTCAGGGTCGCCGCCGCCCTCAGGTCCGGCACGTACAGCAGGTGGTGCATGCGCCGAGCCCGGCCGTCGCGGCGGAAGGCCGTGGAGACCTCCACCGCCAGCAGGAAGCGCAGCGGACCGTGGCACGAGGGGGGAAGCCGCTCGAGCACGGCCCGGTCCAGCTCGTCCCGGAGCCGCAACAGGCCGCGCTCGGCCGGGACCAGGCCCTCCCTCAGCTGCTCGAACCAGGCCGGGTGGGTGAAGTCCCCGGTGCCAAGCACCGTGATCCCCTTGCGCCTGGCCCACCACGCCAGCTCGACCAGGTCGGCGTTCCGGCTGGTCGCCCGCGCGTACCGGGAGTGCAGGTGCAGATCGGCATAGAACGACATGCGCCGATCCTTCCCCCCAAGGCGGTCACGAACACCCTTGAGGTTCGTCCTATGTGACTGGTAGCCGACCGCGCTTCCGGGGCAGTCCAGCAGCCGGACCGACGAGCCGAACCGGGACGATGCACCATGCCGACCCCATCCCCTCGGCACCTGGCGCGGCCACGGCAGCCCTGGCGGCTGCTGTTGTTCGCCTTCGGGATGACCCTGGCGGTCCTGGCCGCCCTGGTGGCCTCGGCCACCCTGGTCCCCCACCAACCCCCACCAGCGCCGCAGCCACCCGGCGGTGCGCTCCCGACCCCCACGCTGAACCCCGTGCCGACGGCCGCGGCGCCCACCACCACCACCACCACCACCACCACCCCCACGCCGGCCGCCACCCCCGGGACCCGGTCGCCGGCCGCCAGCAGGGCACCCACGACCTCCCGACGCGCCCGGACCGAAGTGCCGGCCACGGCGGGCCGCACGACCGCCACCAGCCAGGCGCGCTCGACACTTGGTGCCACCACGACGCAGCGGACCGTGACCTCGCCCACCACCACGGTGCCGCCGAGCACGACCACCACCAGCACCACGGTGGGGCCGAGCAGCACCGCGCCGACCACCACGCTGGAGCCCACGACCACGCTGGAGCCCACGACCACCGCCGAGCCCACCACGACCGAGCCGGCGACCCCGCCCGCCAGCCAGCCGGCGCCGGTCGCGGCCGCCACGGTCACCGTGCTGCTGCCGGTCCTGGGCCTGCTGTACCTGCTGCGCGGGCTCTTGCTGCCAGCTGGCGGGCGGCACGTTCGGCGGCGCGCCAGGCACCTCCGCCGCGGTGGCTAGGCCGGCCTCCGTGCTTCAGGATCGCCAGGCCGGCTCCGATGACGGTTGCATGGAGAGTCCACCGAGCACAGCCGGCGTCGAGCACGTGGTCCTGGAGGAGTCGATCCAGCACGACTACTCCACCAGCGACACCGGGATCGTGCCGCTGGACAGGCGTCGACCGCTGTGGCATTTCGCCGGGTTGTGGACGACCTTCGCGGCGGGGTTCTCGTTCCTGTTCCTGGGCTTCGAGCTGCACGACGGGCACAGCCTGCCCGATGTGCTCGGCATCAGCGTCCTGGGCTACGGCTTGTACGTCGCCTATGCGATGTTCGCCGCCTACCTGGGCGCGCGCACCGGCCAGACGCACGGTCTGCTGACCCGCTCGGTCTTCGGCAAGGCAGGCTCGTGGCTGGTCTCGGCGTTCGTGCTGGTCGCGCCGCTGGGCTGGGTCGGCTTCCAGGCTGGACTGATGGTGCAGATCTGGGACGGCCTCTACGGCTGGGGGCACCTGTTCGGGCTCACGCTCGCCTTCGGCGGGATCATGATCGTCAACAACCTGTTGGGTTTCACGGGAATCAGCGCCTTCGCACGCTATGCGGTGGCACCCGTGATCATCCTGTGGATCGCCTACCTGGTGATCAAGGGCGTGGTGACCGACGCGGGCGCGCTCGCCGGGACGCCGGCCGGGCCGGGCCTGCCCTTCTGGGTGGCGGTCACCTCGGTCATCGGCTTCGCCGTGTGGGGCAACGAGCCCGACGTGTGGCGCTACGGCAAGCCGCGGTTCTGGTGGCCGCTGCCGTCATTCCTGTTCGCCGGGGTCTGGTTCGTGCTGTTCACGGTCGGCGGCTGGATGATGGCTCAGCTGTCCGACAGCTCGGACTTCGGCGCGCAGGTCAAGTACATCGCCGACTATTCGCTCTTCGGTGCCTTCTGGCTGGCCTGGGTCCTCGCGACCGTCAGCCAGTTCGCCATCAACGACGGCAACTTCTACGAGTCCATCAACGCCGGCCAGAACCTGATCGGCGCGTGGCGCCACTGGCGGCGCGTGTACACGTGCCTGATCCTCGCGGCTGGCGGCGTTCTCGCCACGTGGCTGGTGAACTTCCACTTCCTGGACGGCTGGTTCAAGGTGGCCGGGTTCCTGGCGATCACGGTCCCGTGCGCGACGGTGATCATGGCGGTCGACCATCTCCTGCTGCCACGGCTCTTCCGGATCTCACGGCCGCTCACCAGCGTGCCGGCCTGGTCGGAGGCCGGCGCCGTGAACGTCCCGGCGGTCGTCGCGCTGCTCGCCTCGGTAGCGTTCGGGGTGATCGGGCTGGCAGACCTTCCGGGCGGCTGGATCTACTCCAGCCCGCCGAACGGCTGGGGCCCGGTACCGGCCGAGGCGTGGCTGCTCGCCGGCGTCCTCTACGTCGCGGGCGTGGCGGTCGCCCGCAAGGTCGTGCCGCACAG
>DASQWY010000380.1:0-8245 GCA_035640005.1 Actinomycetes bacterium | reverse complement strand
GCCAGGCGGCCCCACGCGCCCGCCCCGCGCGGCAGGCCGAGCCGCTGGGCGCGCGCGATCGACAGCAGCACGGCGGCACCCAGGACCAGGCGCACGAGGGTGAGCTGCACCGGCGACAGCCCCCGCAGCGCCACCTTGATCCACAGGAAGTTGGAACCCCACAGCAGCGCCAGCAGCGCGAGCCGGAGCAGGCCTCCCCGCCGGACCGCGCTCACCCGGCCGGCACCGCGCCCCCCCGGCCCGCGAGCAGGCTGGTGACGACCTCGGCGAAGCCCTCGCCGGCGGGGGAGGGGGTCACGATCGCGGTGACGGCCGCGCCGGCCTCGGCGGCGGCCCAGGCGCCGTTGGCGACCAGGAACATGGCGCCGGCCACGCGGGCCAGCTCCAGGTCGGCGGGGGCGTCGCCGACGGCGGCCGCCTGCTCCGGCCGCAGGCCGCGGGCGGCCAGGTAGGCGGCGGCGGTGGCGGCCTTGCTCACCCCGGCGGGCAGCAGGTGGTAGGCGTGGGTCGGGCCGGGGCCCAGGTGCGGGTAGGCGCCACGCAGCCGCCCGTTGTCCAGCAGCCGCGCCCAGCCGAGGCCGCGCTCGGCCAGCAGCGCGCCCGCCGCGGCCGGGTCCACCTGGCCGCGCAGCAGCACGGTGCCCTCGCGGCCGAGGTGCCACGGCGCGTGCGGCTCCAGCCGGCCGGGGAAGCCGGCCAGCACGGTCGCGAGCGCGCCCGACCGCTCCAGCGCCTCCGCCGGGGTGGCGCCGAGGTCTCGGGGGGCGTCGCCCCAGCGCAGCTCGGCCTCGCCGCCGCGGACCAGCACGGTGCCGAGCTCGGCGATGGCGTCCCGCAGCCCGAGCAGCCGGCACGCCTCGCGGAGCTGCAGCCGGTTCCTGCCAGACACCGGCACCACCTCCAGGCCGCCGCGGGCGGCGGCGACCAGCGCGGCGGCCGCCGTCAGCGTCGGCCGGCCCTCCAGGTCGGCCAGCAGCGAACCGGCGCGGCCGACCAGGGTGCCGTCCACGTCGGCGAACAGCACGGCGGGCCGCAGGCGCTCCAGCAGCGGGCCGGCCTCGGCGAGCGGCACGCCGGCCACGGCTACTTGCCGGCTGGCAGGGCCGCCTGGCGCCGGCGCCGGTAGGCGTCGACCGTGGCGATCGGCGGGCGCCTGGTGCTGACCAGCTCGTACGGCTCCATGTGGTATTCGCGCAGCCGGTTGGAGAACTGCACCAGCACGTTGGACCAGGTCCCCGGGGTGGCGCGGCCCTCCTCGGCGAGCTTGGCGAAGGCGGTCTGCATGATCCCGAAGCTCATCCTCGCCAGCGCCTGCACGTCCTGGTTGCGGTGCACGCGGCGTTCCAGGTCGACCTGGCCGATCGCCTGCACCCCGTAGCGGGCGGCGATGTCGACCAGCAGGCCCAGCTCGACCCCGTAGCCGGAGTGGAACGGCACCGACTCGAGCACCTCGCGGCGGCCGGCGTACTCGCCCGCCAGTGGCTGCACGATCCCGGCCAGGTGGGGCCAGAACAGGTTGAGCAGCGGGCGCGCGACCAGCTCGGTCACGCGGCCGCCGCCGGTCGCCCGCAGGGCGTTGCGCTCGCGGATCGGCCGCTCGTAGAAGGCCTTCACGTACACCAGCTCGGGGTCCTCCAGCAGCGGCCCGAGCAGGCCGTAGACGAACCGTGGGTGGAAGTTGCGGATGTCGGCGTCGATCCAGCAGAGCAGGTCGCCGCGGCAGGCGTGCAGGCTTTTCCAGAGGCCCTCGCCCTTGCCGGAGCCGGGGCCGGTCTCGGGCAGCACCTCACGCTCGGTGAACACCGCGGCGCCCTCGGCGCGGGCGATCGCCGCGGTGTCGTCGCTGGAGCCGGCGTCCATCACCACGATCTCGTCGACCAGCCGGGAGCGCTCCACCAGGTGGCGGCGGACGGCGCGGATGATCGAGCCGACCGTGGCCGCCTCGTTCCGGGTCGGCAGGCACACCGACACGGTCAGCCCGAGGCGCTCCTTGGCGGCCCGCAGCCTGGCGACCGGTTCGAACTGGCTGTAGTGGAAGGTCCGGAGCCCGAACCACTCCCAGGTGTCGAGGTTTTCCATTCCCGCTCCAGGTGGACGTTGAAGGATGGGAGCGTGCCAGGGCAAGCTGCCTGGACACAACTTCGAAGGAGCCCCGGATGCCAGACGCCACCCTCGACCACGTCGTGCTGCGCTGCCGCGGCTGCGGGACGGCTTACCCGCCGGCGCTCGCCTACGCCTGCGAACGCTGCCTGGGCCCGCTGGACGTCGAGCAGGACCCGGAGGCCCTGGCCGCGCGGGTGGACAGGGCCCGGATCGAGGCGGGCCCGGCCTCGATCTGGCGGTACGCCGCCCTGCTGCCCGCCTCGCCCGGCCCGGGCGACCTGGCGCCCGGCCTCACCCCGCTGGTGCCGGCGCCGCGGCTGGCGGAGGCGCTCGGCGTGCCCGGGCCCCTGTACGTCAAGGACGACACCCGCAACCCCACCAACTCCTTCAAGGACCGGGTGGTGGCGGTCGCCCTGGCCCGCGCCCGCGCCTTCGGGCTGGACACGGTGGCCTGCGCGTCCACCGGCAACCTGGCCGGCGCGACCGCCGCGGCCGCCGCCGCCCAGGGCCTGCGCTGCGTGGTGGTGATCCCCGACGACCTGGAGGTCGGCAAGGTCGCCTCGGCGGTCGCGTTCGGGGCCACCGTGGTCGCCGTGGAGGGCTCCTACGACCACGCCAACCGGCTGGCGGCCCAGGCCGCCGAGGCGTTCGGCTGGGGCTTCGTCAACGTCAACCTGCGGCCCTGGTACGCCGAGGGCTCCAAGACCATGGGCCTGGAGGTGGTCGAGCAGCTCGGCTGGTCCCTGCCCGACCACGTGATCGTGCCGATCGCCTCGGGCGCCCTGCTGACCAAGGTCCATCAGGCGTTCGGGCTGCTGGCCGGCCTCGGCCTGGCCGGCGGCGGCCCGGCCCGGGTGCACGGCGCCCAGTCCGACGGCTGCGCGCCGGTGGCCAGCGCGTTCGCCGCCGGGCGGGACGAGGTCGCCCCGGTGCGGCCGACCGGCATCGTGAAGTCGCTGGCCATCGGCGACCCGGCCGACGGGCCCGAGGCGCTCCGCGCCGTGCGCGGCAGCGGCGGCCGCATCGAGGCGGTCGACGACGGCGAGGTCGTCGAGGCGATCGAGCTGCTGGCCCGGACCACCGGGATCTTCGGCGAGACCGCCGCCGGGGTGACCGTGGCCACCCTCGCGCGGCTGGCCGCCGCCGGCGCGTTCCGGCCGGGCGAGCGGGTGGTCGCCCTGGTCACCGGGCACGGCCTCAAGACCATCGAGGTGCTGGACGGGCGCGCCGGGCCGACCGTGACCGTCCGCCCCAACATCGACGCCCTCCAGGCCGCCCTCGACCCGGTCCGCCCGGACCTGGTCGCAGACGCCGGCTGACCCGCCCGCCCGAGCGGTTACCTGCACGTTAGGCGGATCCGGTCGATAGAGGGGGTACAGACCGTGCCCCTCATCCGGAGCAGCCGATGCGCCAGGCCCGCACGTTCCTCGCCGACCGACGGCTTCGCGTCCTGTCGCTCGCCGGCGTCGCCTGGCTGGCCGGGTACGCGGTCGCCACCGCGGTCGTCGCCGGCGACGAGCGCGCGCAGATGCTGCTGGGCGACATCGTCTTCCTGGTCCCGGTGGTGGCCGCCGCCGCCCTCGCCCTGTTCGCCTCCACGCGCCTGTCCGGCCGCATGCGCCGCTTCTGGCTGGTGGTGGGGGCGAGCCTGGTGCTGCTGCTGGTCGGCGAGGGCACCTGGAGCTTCTACGAGCTGGTCCTCGGCGTCGAGGCGCCGACCCCGTCGCTGGCCGACGTCGGCTACCTCGCGTCCTACGTGGCGGTGGTGCCGGCGGCGGTGATCGGCTTCGGCGGCGCCAGCGGGGAGCGCCGCCTGCGCGCCTGGCTCGACGCCGCCATCGTCACCGCGGGGGTGGGGGCGGCGGGCTGGCGGTTGCTCATCGCTCCGCAGCTCGGCGAGCGGTTCACGCCCGAGGCGGCGACCCAGATCGCCTACCCGCTGCTGGAGATCACCCTGCTCATCCTGCTCCTCTCGGTCGGCTTCGCGGGGCACCGTGACGTGCCGCTGTCGGTCGTCCTGGTCGCCGCCGCCTACGCGGTGGCGGCCCTGGGCGACGCCGTCTACAGCTACCTCACCATCCACGGGCTGTTCGAGAGCGGCGGCTGGATCGACCTGACCTGGCAGCTGCAGCTGGTGCTGCTGTGCCTGGCCGCCGCCAGCGCCGTGCGCCTGCGGGACGCCGACCCGCCGGTCGCCCTGTTCCGTCGCGACCTCGGGCTGCTGCTGGTCCTCGGCGGTGTGGCGCTGGCGCTGGTGGTGGTGTCGGTCGACGTCGGCCACGGCGGCGGCGCCGCCGGGCTGCTGGCGGTCACCGTCGCGGTCGCCGGCCTGGTCGCGCGGCTGCAGCTCACCGTCAGGGACCTGCGGAAGATCGGCCTGGCGCTGGACGGCGCACTGCGTGAGCAGGCGAGGCTGGCGGTCACCGACGAGCTGACCTCGCTGCACAACCGCCGCTACCTGGTCGAGGCGATCCGCGAGGAGGTGCGCAGGGGCCGCAGCGACGGCCGCGCGGTCGGCCTGCTGGTGCTGGACCTGGACAGGTTCAAGGAGGTCAACGACACCTACGGGCACGACGTCGGGGACGTGGTGCTGACCGAGGTCGCGGCGCGGCTCGGGGAGTGCGTGCGCGCGGGCGACGTGGTCGCCCGCTACGGCGGCGAGGAGTTCGTGGTGCTGCTGCCCGGAGCGGACAGCCGCACCGTCGCCACCATCGGCGAACGCTGCCGCCTGGCGCTGTCGTCGGCGCCGATCGGGCTTCCGGACGGGACGCTGGTGCCGGTCACCGCCTCGGTGGGAGGATCCAGCTCCGACGTCATCGCACCCACCCGCGAGGCGCTCATCCGCCTGGCGGACCGGGCCATGTACGAGGCCAAGCGGCTCGGCCGCAACCGGCTGGTGATGGCCGCCCTCGAGGGCGCGGGCTAGGCACGGGCCGCGGGCGGCGGCCCGAGGCACGGAGGAGCAGCATGTCCGAGCGGCGCCCGGCCTGGGCGGTGCACCTGCCCGACGGGGTCGACCCCGCCGCCCTCGACCTGCTCGCCGAGCGCAGCCTGCCGGCCGCCTGGGCGCGCCGGGCGGCCGCCGCGCCCGAGCGGCCGGTCCTGTTCCAGCCCGGCCGCGGCTGGTGGGCCCGGGCCGAGCTGGAGGAGGCCAGCCGCCGGGTCGCCGGGCGGCTGCACCGGGCGGGGCTGCGCGCCGGCGACCGGGTGCTGAGCAGCGCGGGCAGCTCGCTGGAGCTGGCCGCCGCCCACCTGGCCGCCCTGCGGCTGGGCCTGGTGGTGGTGCCGGTCAACACCGCCTACCGGGAGGCCGAGGTCGCCCACATCGCCAGCGACGCCGAGCCGCGCGCGGCGGTGGTCGACGACGGCGAGCGGGGCGCCTGGATGCGGCGGGTCGCCCCGGGCGAGCCGCTGCTGGTGGTCGGCCCGGAGGTCGACCTGCCCGACGGGGACGCGCCGGAGCTGGACGGCGCCGGCCCGGGCGACCTGGCGCTGATCTGCTACACGTCCGGCACCACCGGCAAGCCCAAGGGCGCGATGCTGACCCACGGCAACCTGCTTGCCGGGGCGGAGGCGATCCGGCTGGCCTGGCGCTGGGGCGAGGACGACGTGCTGCTGCTCGCCCTGCCGCTGTTCCACATCCACGGGCTCGGCAACGGCCTGCACGGCACCCTGCTGGCGGGCGGCGCGGCCGTGCTGCTGCCCCGCTTCGACGCCGGCGAGCTGCTGGACGCCGCCCGCGAGCACGCCGCCACCGTGCTGTTCGGGGTGCCGACCATGTACGCCCGCCTGGCCGCCTCACCACGGGTGGCCGAGCTGCGCGCCCTGCGCGTGCTGGTGTCCGGGTCGGCGCCGCTGCCGCCAACCGTGTTCGAGCGGCTGGCCGAGGCGACCGGCCAGCGGGTGCTGGAGCGCTACGGCATGACCGAGACGATGATGAACGTCAGCAATCCCTACGAGGGCGAGCGGCGGCCGGGCACGGTCGGGCTGCCGCTGCCAGGGGTGGAGCTGCGCCTAGACGGCGGCGAGATCCTGGTCCGCGGCCCCAACGTGTTCCCCGGCTACTGGCGCAACCCGCAGGCGACCGCCGAGGCGTTCGCCGAGGGCGGCTGGTTCCGCACCGGCGACCTCGGCAGCCTGGACGAGGCCGGCTACCTGCGCATCGAGGGCCGCAGCAAGGAGCTGATCATCACCGGCGGCTATAACGTCTACCCGCGGGAGGTCGAGGAGCTGCTGCTGCGGCACCCGGCGGTGGCCGAGGTGGCGGTGGTCGGCACGCCGTCGGAGGAGTGGGGCGAGACGGTCACCGCCTTCGTGGTGCCGGCCGGCGCCCCGCCCGACCCCGAGGAGCTGCTGCGTTTCGCGGCCGAGCGGCTCGCCGGCTTCAAGCGGCCGCGCCTGCTGCACTACGTGGACGCCTTGCCCCGCAACGCCCTCGGCAAGGTGCTCAAGCACCAGCTGAGCGGCCCGGCGCGCTGACGGGTAGCCTCGGGCGAGAGGACCGCTGAGGGAGGCGCTGGCATGGTCACGATCCTGCTGGGCACCGACGACGGTCTCCATGCGGTCGGCGACTCGCGGGCCGGGCTGCTGGAGGGCCGCCGGGTGGCGGCGCTGGCCCGCGGCCCCGACGCCGTCTGGGCGGTGGTGGACGGGGCCGAGCTCTGGAGCGACGTGACCGGCGCGGGGTCGCTGGTGGCCGCCTCGGTCGGCCTGCGCCTGAACTGCCTGGCGCTGGGGGAAGGCTGGCTGCTGGCCGGCACCGCCGAGGCGCACCTGCTGCGGCTGCAGGAGGGCATGCTCCGCCGGGTGGAGGGCTTCGACCGGGCCGAGGGGCGCGACGGCTGGTACACGCCATGGGGCGGGCCGCCCGACGTCCGCTCGCTGGCGGTCGGCGCCGACGGTGTCGTCTACGCCGGCGTACACGTCGGCGGCATCCTGCGCGGCGACGACGGCGGCCAGGTCTGGACCCCGACGATCGAGGTGGACGCGGACGTGCACGAGGTGCTCGCCGACCCGGGGACGCCGGGCCGGCTGCTGGCCGCCACCGCCCGCGGCCTGGCCGCCAGCGACAACGCCGGCCGCGGCTGGGCGTTCCTGACCGCCGGGCTGCACGCCGACTACTGCCGGGCGGTGGCCCTGGCCGGCGACACCGTGCTGCTGTCCTGCTCCGCCGGGCCGGGCGGGCAGCGGGCCGCAGTCTACCGCCGGCCCCTGGCGGCCGGCCCGGCGGAGCCGTTCGAGCGCTGCCGGGCGGGCCTGCCGGACTGGTTCGACGGCAACGTCGACACCGCCTGCCTGGACGCCGACGGGGCGGCCGCCGCCATCGGCACCGGCACGGGCCAGGCGTACCTGTCGGCGGACGCCGGCGCGACCTGGCGGCAGGTCGCCGACGGCCTGGCGCCGGTCCGCTGCGTGCTGCTGGTCGCCTGACAGGTTTCTTTCTTGACACTGTCATATGACAGTGTCACTGTAGGGCGCATGACCGACGCCCAGTGGACCATCGACCAGCTCGCCGAGCGGGTGGACGCCGCCCTCTCGGTGGGCTACCCCGGGCAGACCTCGGGGCGGGTCCGGCAGGTGCCGGACCGGCGGGCGATCCGCTACTACACGACCCTGGGCCTGCTGGACCGGCCGGCCGCCATGCGCGGCCGCGTCGCCGTGTACGGCCAGCGCCACCTGCTGCAGCTGGTGGCCATCAAGCGGCTGCAGGCCGAGGGCCTGTCCCTGGCCGAGGTGCAGGCGCGCCTGGCCGGCGCCACCGACGCCCGCCTGCGCGAGGTCGCCCGCCTGCCGGCCGCGGCGGCCGCCCCGGCCCCGCTGGCCAGGGCCAGGGTCGCCGCCGCCCGACCCGCCGGGGACGGCCCGGTCGCCGCCCGCGCCCGCTTCTGGGGCCAGCGGCCGGCCGCCCCGGCGCCGGCCCCGGCGACGACCCCGGCCCCGCCGGCGATCGTGCAGGGGGTGCGGCTCTCGGAGGGAGCCACCCTGCTGGTCGAGGGCGGCCGGCCGCTGGACGACGAGGACCTGCGCGCGATCCTGGCCGCCGCCGCGCCGCTGCTGGCGGCGCTCCGCGATCGGGGGCTGCTCGAGGGGAGGGACCACCCATGACAACGTCCTACCTGCCGCTGCTGCCCGACCACGAGGT
>DASQWY010000379.1:0-2273 GCA_035640005.1 Actinomycetes bacterium | reverse complement strand
TTGTCAGTCTTTGCGAAGGAGCGCCGGCTGCTGCTCTGATTACTGATTACTGACATCTGTTTCCTGGCGCGCTAGCGCGCCCAGCCCGTCGCGCGTCGCGACACGCGGCGTCCAGCCGAGCGCGCGCAGCGCCGCGGCGTCGGCCACCGCGGCGCACACCCGCCAGCCCCGGTCGGCCAGCAGCGCGACCAGCCCCTCGCGCAGCACCGCCGAGTCCTCCGCGATCACCACGCGCATCGGCGGGGCGGTCATGCGTGCAGCGGCAGCTCGACGGTGACCACCGTCGGGCCGCCCTCCGGGCTGGAGATCGCCAGGCTGCCGTCCACCGTCCGCACCCGCTGCGACAGCCCGGCCAGGCCGCTGCCGGCGCCGGGGCGGGCGCCGCCGCGGCCGTCGTCGGTGACGCGCAGGCGCAGCCTCCGGTCCCGCTGCGTGACCTCCACCGTCGCCCGGCGCGCGCCGCTGTGCCTGGCCACGTTGGCCAGCAGCTCGGCGGCGCAGAAATAGGCGATGGTCTCGATCGCCGCGGTGGGGCGCACGGGCACGTCGACCTCGAGCGCGACCGGGACGCTGCTGCGCGCCGCCAGGGTGGTCAGCGCGTCGGCCAGGCCGCCGTCCAGGACCGGAGGGTGGATGCCGCGGGCCAGGTCGCGCAGCTCGGCGATGGCCTCGGTGGCATTGCGGTGCGCGCTGTCGACCAGCTCGCGGGCGCGGTCGGGGTCGAGCGGCCCGCCGCCCTCCCCGAGCTTCTCCTTCACCATGCCGAGGCTCATCGCCAGGGCGACCAGCCGCGCCTGGGTGCCGTCGTGCAGGTCGCGCTCCAGCCGCCGCAGGGTCGCCGCCTCCTCGTCGACCGCCAGCGCCCTGGTCTCCTCCAGGTCGCGGACCCGCTCGGCCAGGGCGCCCGGGCCGAGCAGCGTGCGGACCAGCCGGCGGTCCAGCTCGACCACCGCCCTGGTCAGCCAGGGCGCGACCAGCACCGTGGCGGCGCCGATCGCCAGCGCCAGGAACGTGCCGGGGTAGGTGGCCACCGGCACCCTGCCCATCGGCAGCAGGGTGACGACCGGCACCGGGCTCAGCCGCGTGCCGGGCGGGTGGTTGCGGAACCCCAGCCACCACAGCGGGTAGGACATGTTGACCAGCCCGCCGACCCACAGCCCCGCCGCGTAGGCGCCGAGGATCGACACCGGCAGCTTCAGCAGCACGTACGCGACCGCGCGCCAGCCGGCCGCGTCCCGCAGCCTGGCGCCCAGCCAGCCGAGCGGGCCGCGGCCGGGGCGTGGCGGGGCGGGCGCGGCGACCCGGTCGCCGAGCAGCCGATCCGCCAGCCGCCGGTGCAGCCCGCCGAGCCCGCGGGCGGCCGCCAGCGCGCCGACCACCACCAGCAGCCCGACCAGCACCGCCGTCAGCAGGGCGCCGGCGTACAGCAGCGCGGCGACGGCGGCGAAACCGGCCACGCCGAGGGGGATCCCGACCAGGCAGTACGCCAGCTCCATCCAGGCGCGCCGGGTGAACGGGCCGCGCACGGCCGCCCGCGCGATCGCGGCGGGCGGCGGGCCCTCCGGCAGGGTGGTGGCGGTCATGGGCCTCATGGTGCCGTTCCGGCCGCGGATCCCGCTCAGGCGTCCCGGCGGGCGAGCAGCCAGCCGCCGATGCCGAGCGCCACCGCGGCGTACAGGCACAGCATGCCCAGCCCCGCCCACGGCGACAGGAACCGCACCCCCTCGTAGGGCATCTGCCTGGTCACGCTGAGGGAGTTCGCCACGATCGCGATCGGCAGGTAGGCCATCATCGTCCGGGTGAACGCGGCCACCAGCTGCGCGAGCACGTACACGCCGCCGACCAGCACGGCGATGGCGGCCGGGGTGTGCCGGATGATGGCGCCGAGGCCGAGGCCGATCAGCCCGATCAGGCAGTAGCCCGCCCCGCCCAGCACCACCGCCCGCAGCACGCCGGGCTGGCCGAGGGCGGGACCGGGGATCCTGGCCGGCAGGGTGGCCTCGCCGGCGAAGAAGGCGACGAACGCGGCGACCTCCCCGGCGGCCAGCGCCAGCGCGCCGAACACCGCCGCCTTGGCGGCCAGCACCAGCGGCCGGTTGGGGATCGCGGCCAGGGTCGCCCGGATCGTCCCGGAGGAGTACTCGCCGGTGATCGCCAGCACCCCCAGCACGCCCGCCAGCAGCAGGCCCAGGGAGATGCCGGCGAGCGCGTTGTTGGTCAGGTCGGCGGCCGCGTCCTTGGTGTTGACGCCCACGGCGGCGGCGATGGCGACC
>DASQWY010000378.1:0-15697 GCA_035640005.1 Actinomycetes bacterium | reverse complement strand
ACGATGTCTTCGACGATCACGACATGACGGTCGGTGAGATCGAGGTCGAGGTCCTTGAGGATGCGCACGACACCGCTCGAACGCGTCGCCGAGCCGTACGACGACACCGCCATGAAGTCGAACTCGTGCGGGACGGTCAGGTGCCTGGCCAGGTCGGCCATGAGGATGAAGGCACCCTTCAGCACCCCGACCAGCAGCACGTCGCGCCCGGCGTAGTCCTTGGAGACCTGCGCGGCCAGGTCGCGCACCTTCGACTGCACCTGCTCCTCGGTGAGCAGCACCGACTCGATGTCGTCCTCGTACACGTGCTTCGATGCTCCTCAGGTCTCGGGGAGCCAATAGCCTAGCCGGCCCGTCAACCGCCGTCGCCTTCCAGCAGAACCGCCCCGCCCGCGCGGCGGGCGCGCCCCCCGGGCCAGGCGACCGGCGCGCCGCCGCGCGCCAGCGCGAGCACCCGGTCAACCGCGTCCATGTCGGGGGCAGGAATTCCCGCTCGCCTTGCGGCGGCCCGCACCACCCGGCGGCCGAGCGCCGGCGGCAGCGCCGCCAGCGCCGCCGCGTCCAGCCCGCCCGGGGCGTCCCCGGACCGCGCCGCGACCCCGGCGAGCGCCTCGGCGGCGAGCGGCTCCAGCCAGGCGCGTTCGTCGGCGGCGAGGACGGCGGTGCGCGCCAGCGCCTGGGTGGCGCCGGGGCGCAACTCCTCCAGCAGCGGCAGCAGCCGGTGGCGGACGGCGTTGCGGAGCAGGCGCTGGTCGGCGTTGCTCGGGTCCTCGCGCCAGGCGACCCCGACCGCGGCGCAGCAGGCCCGCGTCTCCGCACGCCGCACCCCGAGCAGCGGCCGCAGCAGCCGGCCGGCCCGCACCGGCATGCCGGCCAGCCCGTCCGGGCCGGTGCCCCGTAGCAGCTGCAGCAGCACCGTCTCGGCCTGGTCGTCCAGGGTGTGGCCGGTGGCCAGGAAGGCGCAGCCGAGCTGGCCGGCGGCGTGTTCCAAGGCCTGGTAGCGGGCGGCCCTGGCGGCCCCCTCCGGACCGGCCGCCCGGTGCCCGGCCAGGTCGGCGGGGTCAAGGGTGACCAGCCGGGCGGGCAGGCCGAGCGCCTTGGCGTGGTCGGCGGCGAAGGCGGCGTCCGCGGCCGAGCCGGGCCGCAGCCCGTGGTCGACGGTGACCACCGCCAGCCGCCAGCCGCGCGGGCCGGCGAGCGTCCGGGCGGCGTGCAGCAGCGCCAGCGAGTCGGCCCCGCCGGAGACGGCCAGGGCGAGCCCCTCCCCGGCGGCGGGCGCGCCGGCCTCGCGCAAGGCGCGGGCGGCCCGGTCGGCGACCAGGCGGAGCGCGGCCGGCGCCCTGGCCACCGCGCCGCCGGTCAGCCGGCGCGGGCGAGGTAGCGGTCGGGGTCGCGCACCTCGTCCAGGGTGGGGAGCGCCTCGGGACCGGCGAACAGCCGGTTCACCCCGGCCATGCCGCCACGCGCGAACAGCCGGCGCACGAACCGCTCGCCGAGCGCGTACTGGTCGAGCTTCTGCCGGAAGCCGAGGAGCTGCTGGATCAGCCGGTCGACGGCGCCGGGCGCGCTGCGCCGGGCGCGCAGGGTCTTGTGCATGTGCTCGTGGCCGGGGACCAGGCGGGAGCCGAGCTCGTCCATGACGAACTCGCCGTGGCCCTCCAGCACCGTCATGGTCGCCTGGATGCGGTCGACGATGCGGCGCTGCTCGGGCGAGAGCAGGAAGTCAAGCAGCTCGATCCGCTCGCCGGAGATCGCCCGGCGGGCCAGGCCCTGCGCCCGCCTGGCCAGGCGCCGGACCGCCTCGTCGTCCACCTCCACCGACCCCAGGTACTCGTCGAGCAGCCCCTGGATGTGGCCCGGCAGCCACGGCACCCCGCGGAACTGGCGGCGGTGGGCGGTCTCGTGCAGGGCGATCCACAGCCGGAAGTCCGCCGGGCGGAAGCCGTGCCGCCGCTCGGTGGCGACGATGTTGGGGACCACGTACCAGACGGTGCCGTCGCCGTGGCCGGCCTCCGCCTGGTCGGGGCGGGGCACGGGCAGGTCGTACTGGCCGAGCACGCGCTGCCCGACGTAGCCGAGCAGGGTGCCGGCCTGCGCGCCGGCCACCGCCCGGGTGCTGGAGCGCATCGCCGCCGGCACCGGGCCGCTGGCGCGCCAGGCGCGCCGCTCGGCGACCTTGCTGGCCAGCGGCTTCAGCACGCGGCGCAGGGTGGCGAGGTTGGCCTCGACCCACTCGCCGCGGTCGAACGGCTCGGCGACCGGCGGGGGCAGCTCCCCGCCTAGGCCGGTCAGCTCGGCGACGGCCCGGTCGGCGACGGTGGACAGCTCGGTGAACTGGCGGGACCAGGCGTCGCGGGCGACCAGCTCGACGCCGCCGGCGACGCGCCGGCCGACGCGGGCGGCCAGCGCCCAGTCGACCAGCTCGGGGATGTCGGTGGTTGCGGCGGTCGAGGCCACGGATCGCTCCCGGGAGGCGGCAGGTCGTGCGCCTCCCAGGCTACCGGGGCCGGGCCGCTAACGCCGGGGGCGGTTGAACCCGGGGGCGAAGCGCACGTACAGGGCGATGAACGCCAGGGCGAGCAGCGCGCCGAGCGCGAACAGGCCCCAGCCGGCCCAGTAGATCACCGGGTGGCCGGGCGGTGGCGGCGGCGCCGCGCTCGGCGAGGTCACCACCGGGACGCCGCCGGAGGTGGTGGTGGCCGCGCCCCCGCCGGAGCCGCCGCCGGAGCCGACGGTGATGGTGCCGGTCATGCCGAGCGCGTAGTGGACCTCGCAGAAGAACGGGTAGGTGCCGGCCTTCGGGAACTTGACCGTGCAGGAGTCCCCCACCTTGGTCATGTGGGCAAGGGTGCAGTCGGAGGCGTCGAACTGCTTGTCCCCCGGGGGCGCGGTGCCCGACCCGACCGGGTGGGTGGCGCCGCTGGCGACCTTGAACGTCACCGTGCCGCCCGGCTTGATCGTGACCGTCGACGGCTGCCACTTGTTGGCGGCGGTGCCGTCGATCTCGGCGCTGCTCTTGGCTTGGGCCCCTGCCGGGCCGCCGGAGCCGACCACCAGCAGGGCACCGAGGGCGGCGACGGCGACGGCGAGGGCGAGGGGGCGGGGCGAGCGGCGGACGGCAGGGGACATGGGCTGGCTGGCGCTCCTCCGATTACGCGGCGTGGCCGGCGGATTGTAGCAGCGGCGCGGCGGTCGCTCGCAACCCCACGATGCTACATCGGCGCAGCTCAAAGACGCTTTCGCAGCACCGTGACGTCCAAACTGATCGCCTTGGGCATCCCGTGGTTTTGGTGATGCAAAAGCGTCTTTGGACGGGTGTAAAGGTGCCGGCCCCAGGCGCCGATGCAGGAGCCACCAGACGGGGGGTGGGAGCTCTGCCGGGTCGGCTGCGCTGGTACGTCGGGCTGGTCGCCACGGCCGGGGTGCTGGCCGTGGCCGCGGTGGTGCTGCTGGAGCCGGGGCGCCCGGCGGAGCCGTCCTGGCCGCGGCTGGCCGCCCTGCTGGCGCTGACCGCCGCCGCCGAGCTGCTCGGCGTGCGCGTGCCCCACCGCGGCGCGCTGGAGATGGTCACCCTGTACGAGGCGATGGTGGTGGCCGACATCGCCCTGCTGCCGCCCGGCCAGGCGGTGGCGGTGCTGGTCGCCGGCTTCCTGCTGGCCGAGGCGCTGCAGCGCCGCACCCCGGTCAAGCTGGTCTTCAACCTCGGCATGTACGGCCTGGCGCTGGCCCCCACGGTCGGCCTGTACCACCTGGTGGCCGGGGCCGGTGGGCCGCTCGGGCCGCGCGGGCTGACCGCCATGGCGGCCGCGGCGGCGCTGTTCGTGCTGCTGAACCTGCTGCTGATCGGCCAGCTGCTGGCGCTGCTGGAGGACCGCGCGGCCGGGGAGGTGGTACGGGAGGCGGCGAGCCTGTCGCTGCTGGTCTTCCTCGGCAACTCGGCGGTCGGGCTGATGGGGGTGGTCTGCTTCCTGCGGGAGCCGGCGGCGCTGCCGGCGGCGGTGCTGCCGGTGATGACGGTGGGGCTGGCCGCCCGCTCCGCGGGCCGCCAGGCGCGGGAGCGCGAGCGGTTCGAGCGCCTGTTCGAGGTGAGCCGCTCGCTCGCCTCCTCGCTGCTGCTGGAGGAGCTGCTGCCCGACGTGCTGCCGAAGGTGGCCCGGCTGCTCGGCGCGACCGACGCGCACCTGCTCCTCACCCAGGGCGCCGCCGGTGCCGCCCGGCCCTCCGGCGCCTTCCACGGGCCGGGCGGCTTCCGCTTCGGCCCCGCCGGCGAGGACGACCTGGCCGGCCTGCGGCTGCTCGGCGACTCCAGCGAGCCGGTGGTGGGCAGGCCAGGCCGGACGCCACCCGGCTGGCACGAGCTGGCGGCCGTGCCCCTGACCGCCGAGGGCCACCACCTCGGCGTGCTCCTGCTCGGCAACCAGCAGCCGGCCGCCGGCGCGGGCATGCGGCTCGGCCGCCAGGACCTGCGGCTGCTGGAGGCGCTCGCCTCCGCGCTGGCCGTCACGCTCAGCAACGCCACCCACGTCGCCCAGATCAACGCCGAGAAGTCGACCCTGGAGCAGATCCTGGGGCTGTCCTCGGACGGCATCCTGCTGCTGGACGGCGAGGGGCGCGTGCAGGTCTGGAACCAGGCCATGGAGCGGATCACCGGGGTGCCGGCCGGCGAGGCGGTCGGCACCCCCTACGACCGCTGGCTGGCCGGCCCCGGCCACGACCGCCGCATGGTCCGCCTCCAGGACCTGCTGGCCAGCACCGCGCCCGACAGCCCGCGCGCCTCCTGCGAGGTGCGGGTCCGCACCGCCGAGGGCCTGGAGCGCTGGCTTCGCTGCAACCACTCGCTGCTGTACGAGGGCGAGGCGTGGACCACCGACGTGGTGATCGTCCACGACGTCACCCGCATCCGCCAGGCGGAACGGGCCAAGGCCGACTTCGTGGCCACCGTCTCCCACGAGCTGCGCACCCCGATCACCCCGATCAAGGGCTACGTGGAGCTGCTGCAGGCGCGCGGGGCCGGCATGTCCCAGCAGCGGCGCCAGGACATCCTGGGGATCCTCGCCGAGCGGGCCGAGCACATGTCCCGGCTGGTCGAGGACCTGCTGCTGGCCTCGCGGATCTCCGCCAGCGAGCGCGCCGCCGTCCCCGGCCTGCGGCGCGAGCTGGTCGACCTGGTCGAGGCGGCCCGCCGCGCGGCCACCGACTGGCGCCGCGACGCCCGCGACCGGCTCGAGCTGGAGCTGCCGGAGGAGCCCGTGCGGGTCGACGCCGACCCCCTGCGGCTGGTGCAGGTGCTGGCCAACCTGCTCTCCAACGCCCACAAGTACTCGCCGGCCGACCAACCGGTCCGCCTGCGCGTCTGGCACGCGGGGGAGTGGGCCAGCGCCGCGGTGATCGACCGCGGCCGCGGCATCCCCCGCGAGGAGCTGGAGCGGGTCTTCGACCAGTTCCACCGGGTGGAGGACCCGATGACCATGACCACCGGCGGCACCGGCCTGGGCCTGTACATCGCCCGCCAGCTGACCCGGGCGATGGGCGGCGACATCGAGGCGGCCAGCTCGCTCGGCCACGGCTCCACCTTCACGGTCCGCCTGCCGCTGCACCGGGCCACCACCCACCTGGACCTCGAAGGCGAGGACGCCTGGGCGGCCGGTCAGGAGGAGCGGGACAGCGGCCCGGCGCCCCGGGCCGAGCGGGCCCGCTCCCCCGACCCGCTGTCCCGCTCCTCCTGACCGCGGCGCCTACGGCGAGCTGCCGGCGTCGCCGCGCAGCCGCCGCCGGCCGGTGGTGACCACCCGCTGCGCCCCGGCCAGCTGCGCCTCCAGGACCCGCTCGCCCAGCGCCGACAGCCGGTAGGGGCGGCGGCGGTCCCGCTCGGGGAGCTGCTCGACCAGGCCGAGGCGGCGCAGGCGGGCCAGGGCGCCGTGCAGGGTGCCGGGGCCGAGGGTGACGCCCGCGAACGCCTCGATGTCGCGGGTGATGGCATAGCCGTGCTTTGGGCCGTCGGCGAGGCTGCAGAGGATCAGCAGCGACGGGTCGGAGAACCGTTCCAGCTCGGCGAGGTCGGGGGGCGCCATCGCGCTCCCTCCCGCCTTCGCCGCGTGCCGCACCGTCGGCCGTAGTGTACGGCCGCCGCGTTAGTGCAGGAAGCCCTTGATCTTCTGCACGGCGGCGATGAACTGGTCCAGGTCGTTGGGCTTGACGATGAACTCGTCCACGGCCAGGTCGCGGCAGCGCAGCAGGTTGTCCGGCGCCCGCGAGCCGGTGAGCACCACCACCGGCACGTCCTTCAGCGCCGGGTCCTCCCGCAGCCGCGCCAGCAGCTGCGTGCCGTCCATGTCGGGCAGGCCGAGGTCCAGCAGCACCGCCCGGGGCCGGTGGTCGCCGTCGCCCCGCTGGGAGGAGTACGAGGCCCGCAGGATGCGCATGGCCTCGTCGCCGGTGTTGGCGGTGACCACGTGGAGGTCCTCGGCCTCCTGCGCGAGCACCAACCTGATCATGGTGGCGTAGGTCATGTCGTCCTCGACCACCAGGACGTCGATGTCTTCGGGCATTCACTCACTCCCCAGGGCGCAGCCGCCGAGCCGGACGCTCTGATGATCATGTCGGCGCATGTCGCCGGCCGGTTGAGCAGCCGGCGGCCATTCAGGAAGGCGCCCGGTCCGGCCGATATCCACTGCGAACCGACGCATTCGCACGAGCCAGCACGGCGGGGGGCGGGATGACGGCAGGCCTTGACCGGCACCGGGCCGCGGTGGGCCCGGTCGCCCGATCCGAGGCGACCTTCCAGGGGCTGCTGGAGCTGGCCCCGGACGCGATCGTGGGGGTGGACGCCGGCGGGCGCATCGTCCTGGTCAACGCCCAGGCCGAGCGGCTGTTCGGCTGGTCCCGGGCCCAGCTGCTCGGCCAGCCGGTCGAGCTGCTGGTCCCCGACCAGCTCCGCGAGCTGCACGTGGGCCTGCGGGAGAAGTACCTGGTCGACCCGGTGACCCGGCCGATGGGCAGCAGGCAGGAGCTGGTGGGGCAGCGCAAGGACGGCAGCCGCTTCCCGGCCGACATTACCCTCGGCAGCCTGCAGACCGAGGACGGCCTGATCGTCTCCGCCGCCGTCCGCGACGTCACCGAGCGCAAGCAGGCGCAGCTGCTGGACCTGGCCCACGACGCGATCATCGTGATCCGCCTGGACGGCACCATCACCTTCTGGAACCGCGCCGCCGAGGAGGCCTACGGCTGGACCGCCCCGGAGGCGCTCGGCCGCCACTCCGCCGAGCTGCTGCAGACCGAGCTGCCCGAGCCGATCGAGCGCATCCACGCCGCGCTGCTGGACGCGGGCCGCTGGGAGGGGGAGCTGCTGCACGTCCGCCGCGACGGCAGCCGCATCCTGCTGGCCAGCCGCTGGGCGCTGCAACGGGACGAGGACGGCACGCCGAGCGCGATCCTGGAGCTGAACCGCGACATCACCGTGCAGCGCGAGGCCGAGCTGGAGCAGCGCCGCAAGCGGGACCAGCGCGCCGCCGAGGCCCTGCAGCGGGAGCGGGAGTTCAGCTCGGCGGTGGTGGACACCGCCGGCGTGCTGGTGCTGGTGCTGGACCAGCAGGGCCGGATCACCCGCTGCAACCCGGCCGTGGAGCGGGCCACCGGCTACGCCGCGCACGAGCTGGCCGGCCGGCACCTGTGGGCGGTGTTCGTGGGGCCGGAGGAGGCGTCGGCCGTGCGCGCGGCCTTCGACGGCGACCATCCGCCACCGCCCAACCTGGAGTTCGACGTGGTCGCCAAGGACGGGCGGCGGCGCTTCATCACCTGGTCGAACACGCGGCTGAAGGACGACGACGGCCACGAGTTCGTGATCGCCGCCGGCATCGACATCACCGAGCGGCGGCACGCCGAGCAGGCGCTGGCCGCCACCGCCGCCGAGCTGGACCGCCGGGCCAGCGACCTGGAGCGGTCCAACGCCGAGCTGGAGCAGTTCGCCTACGTCGCCTCCCACGACCTGTCGGCGCCGCTGCGGACCATCGGCCTGTTCACCCAGCTGCTCGCCCAGCGCTACCAGGGGCGGCTGGACGACGACGCCGAGGAGTACATCGGCCACGTCGTCGAGGGGGTCGGCCGCATGCGGGCGGTCATCGACGACGTGCTCAGCTTCGCCCGGGCCGGCCAGGCGGAGCTGGAGCTGGTGCCGGTCGACCTGGCCGCCCTGGTCGCGCGGACGGTGGAGGCGCTCGGCATCGCCGGCACCGCCGACGTGCAGACCGGCCCGCTCGGCACCGTCCAGGCCGACCCGACCCAGCTCGGCCAGCTGGTCCAGAACCTGGTCGCCAACGCCGTCAAGTTCAACACCCACGAACGGCCGTGGGTGCGGGTCAGCTCCACCCACGAGCCGGGCGCCTGGCACGTGACACTGGCCGACGACGGGATCGGCATCGACCCGAAGTACGCCGAGCGGGTCTTCAGGATGTTCCAGCGCCTCAACCGCCCGGCCGACTACGCCGGCACGGGCCTCGGCCTGGCCCTGTGCAAGCGGGTCATCGAACGCCACGGGGGGCGGATCTGGTTCGAGCCCCGCGACGGCGGGGGGACCGTCTTCCACTTCACCATCCCCGACCGGACGGAGAAATGACCGTGACCACAGACGTGAGCGCCCGCCCGATGAAGATCCTGCTGGTGGAGGACAACCCCTCCGACGTCGCGCTGACCCGGACGCTGCTGGGCAAGGCCATGTTCCCCAGCCAGCTGTCGGTCGCCTGGGACGGTGAGGAGGCGCTGGCGTTCCTGCGCCGCGACGACGCCTTCCAGGACAGCCCCACCCCGGACCTGATCCTGCTGGACCTGAACCTGCCGAGGAAGAGCGGCCTGGAGGTGCTGGAGGAGCTGAAGGCCGACGAGGAGCTGCGGCGCATCCCCGTGGTCGTGCTCAGCACCTCGGCCGCCGAGCGGGACGTGGCGTCCGCCTACGAGCGCCACACCAACGCCTACGTCACCAAGCCGGTCGACCTCGACCAGTTCGCCCTGATCATCTCCGCCATCGAGGAGTTCTGGCTCGGCGTCTGCCGCCTCCCCGAGATCGCCAAGTAGGGTCGCCGGTCAGCCGGGCCTCATGGCTGTTTGGGGACGATGATCCACATCGCCAGGTAGATCACGATGCCGGAGCCCCCGAGGACGGACAGCACGACGAACAGCACGCGGATCAGCGTCGGGTCGGTGTTGAGGTACTGGGCCAGGCCGCCACACACGCCGGCCAGCTTCCGATCGGTTCGGCTGCGGTACAGCTTGCGGTTCTGGGCCATGGCGGCGCCTTTCGCGACGGTTCCAGGTCCATGGGAGCCCTCGATCGGAATCGAGCCGATGACCTGCGCTTTACGAGGGTGATTTCGCATCTCTAGGTCATCGAGCCGTCTCGACTTTTCCGAGATCAGGGTCCCTATCGTGGCTCCTCCAATTCTAGATGGCCGACTATCTTCTAGTATACTCGGAGCGGCATCCGGTACCAAGTTCGGTACCAGGTCCTGAGACTTCATAGCTGCTCTGACCAGCTAGTTCACTTCAACCACGCTAGCCTGTCTCTCCCTGCTCCGGCAAGCCACCAGCTCGCCACCGACGCACAACTCCGGCACCAACCATTTGCAATCTCCTGTACCATCGAACCCGCCCCATTTTTCTGAGGAGAGCAATGCACCAGGGGTGCGTTCGCTCGTGCAACAGGAGGCGGGAGGCAGGCGCGGGGTGGTCGCGGACGTGGCCAAGCTGGCGGTCGGGCGGCAGGACTACTACACCCGCGAGATCGCCCACAACCACGAGGAGTAGCTGTCCGGACACGGTGAGTCGCCAGGCCGGTGGTACGGGCGGGGCGCCGCCAGCCTCGGCCAGCACGGCGAGGCCAGCACCGAGGCGTTCGGGCGGGTCTTTGCGGGCCGCCACCCCGAGACCGGCCAGCTGCTTGGCCGCGCGCACGGCCGCCACGCGGTACCAGCGTTCGACGTGGTGTTGCGGCCGACCAAGAGCGTGTCGCTGCTGTACGGGCTGGGGGACCGGCGGATGGGTGGGGCGGTGCTGGCCGCCCACCACGCCGGGCTGGCCGGGGCGGTCGCCTACCTGGACGGGCAGCTTGGCGCCCGACGTGGCCACGGCGGGGCGGAGCATGTTGGCGGCCACGGGGTGCTGGCGGTCGGGTTCGACCACCGCAGCTCCCGCGAGGGGGACCCCTGCTGCACACCCACCTGGTGGTCGCCAACCGCGTCCAAGGGCCGGACGGCCGGTGGACGGCCCTGGACGGCCGGGACCTGTACCGGCACCGCCGCGCGGCCGACGCCGCCTACCGGGCGGCCTACCAGCGTGCGCTGACCCGCTCCCTCGGGGTCGAATGGACACGCCGACCGGCACGGCAACCGCGAGGTCCGCGGGGTGCCCGCGGGGCTGGTGCGGGCGTTTTCCAAGCGCGCCGAGCAGGTCACCGCCGAGGTGGAGCGCTTGGAGCAGAGCGGACGGGTGCGGACGCCGCGGCTGGTGAAGTGGGCCGTCCACGCCACCCGCCAGCCCAAGCGGCACGAGGCCCCCGAGACGCTGTCGGGCCGCTGGCGGGCCGAGGCGGCCGGGCGCGGCACCGACGCGGACGCGCTGGTCGGCCAGGCGTCCACCTTCGCCCGCCAGGACGTCATCACCGCGCTCGGCGGCGGGCTGGTCGGCGCCACCCGCGGCGAGCTGGACGCGCTGGCCGACCGGTTCCTGGCCGAGCGCACGGTCAGCGTGGTGGCCGACCGGGCGGTCCAGGAGCGCCGCTGGTCCACCCCGGAGCTGCTGGGCGTGGAGGGGCGCCTGGTGGCCGCCGCGGTCGGCCGCGCCGGCGAGCGGACGGGGGTGGCGCGCCATGCGGCCGTCCGGCAGGCGCTGGCCGCCCACCCCTCCCTCGGCACCGACCAGGCGGGGATGGTCCGCGACGTGTGCCTGGGCGGCGCGGGCGTCCAGGTGGTGGTCGGCCGCCCCGGGACCGGCAAGACCTACAGCTTGGGCGCGGCGCGGCATGCCTGGCAGCTGGACGGTTACCGGCTGCTGGCGGCGGCGCCCACCGGGATCGCCACGGTGAGCCTGGAGGCGGAGCGGTTTGAGGAGGTAGCCACGTGGAGGCGGTCCGAGCTGTCCCCAGCAGCGTGCTGGCGTTCAGCCGTCGCGACACCAAGGCGGCAGGAGCGATCAGGACTCGGCTGCAGGCGATTGGCGTCCCGGCCGGCGAGCCACGCTCGCTGCCCAGGCTCGCACGGCCCGGTGCGGTGCCGTCTGCGGCCCTGAGGGCCTGAGGAGACTTCGGCCGCCCAGGGTGGGGAACCGGAACCTGGGCGCGGTCCGTCACCGGCTGGTGATGGCAAGCAGCGGCGCAGGCGGGTGGGGTCGCGGGCGTTGCGGCGCAGCGCGGCGGCGATGTTGCGGTGGCCGTGGAGAGGCAGGATGCCGACGGCCAGGTTGCGCAGGCTGGCCATGGCCCGGGGGGCGGTGCCGGTGCGGGCCTGGGAGGCGTCCTCGGCGAAGGTGGTGTCGCGGAGGTGGTGCAACGCCTCGATGCCCCAGTGGCCCCGGATCCAGTCGGCCAGGCGGGCGGGGTGGGCCTGGGCGGCGGCCAGGCTGGTGACCGCGTACACCGTCACGGTCCGCCAGCCCCGGCCGGCAAGCGGCCGGACCCGGCGGGTGATCCGCAGGGCCTGGGTGGCGTGGGGGAAGTCCAAGCCAGCGACGGTGGTGACCTGCAGGCGGCGCAGCTCCACGCGGCCGTGGCCGCGGTCGCGGATGTGGTCGGCGACGGGGATGTCGCGCCATGGCAAGCGTCGCAGCTGCTGGTGCAGGCTGGGCTGGTTGGCCTTCGCCATCAGCAGGTAGGCGGCGTGCTTGTGGGTGACCAGCCAGTCGGCATGCTCGCGTTGGGTGTGGAGCGCGTCGGCGGTCACCACGGTGGCGGTGAGGTCCAGGCGGTCCAGCAGCGGCCGGAACCGAGCGATCTCGTTGGGGTGTGGTCGACATCGGTCGGCGCGAGGACCGCGCGGGTGGCGTGGTCCATTTCCGCCAGGAGGTGGACCTGCGGGCCATTATGGTGGCCGCTGCCGCGCAGGGTCTTGCCGTCGATGGCGACCGCCCGGCGCGGCGAGCGGGCCGGCGGTGGCGGGTTCGCCGGGTGGGGCGGCGGCCGGGCAGCCAGCCAGGCACCGATGGCACGGTCGAGGGCGTCGGCGTCGATGCGGGCCAGCACGCGGCGCACGGTGGCCTCGCCAGGGGGCCGCCAGGCGCCGGTCAGGGGTCACGGCACACCCCGAGCGCCGCCAGCACCTGGCCGGGCGCGTCGCTGGCCCACTCACCGATCGCGGCCAGGGAGCTGGCGCCGGCTACCACCGCGGCCACGGCCACGGCCAGCACGGCGCCTAGCGTGTGCCGTCGGCCGCGTCGATGCCGGGGGTCGGGGATCTGGGCGAGGTAGTCGAGCAGGTCACGGCACTGCTCGGGTGCCAGCGCGGCGGGCGCGTCCCGCCGGTGGGCAGCGGCAGGAATGGGGGATGATGAGGAGGCAGGCACGGCGGTCCGGAGGGTCATGGGCTTCGACAACCCACATGATCGCCGGAAGCCGTGCCTGTTCTACATCCAGCCCGACCTGCTCACCCGACCATCACCAACCAGACAAGCGCACTATGCCGAGGCCCTGGCCGCCATCCCGAGGTTGCGGCCTTCCTGGCAGGTCGGACCAAGGCCCCTTCTTCTGGTCCATCGCGACGGCCCGTCATCTTCGCCACCTGATCTCGTCGGCTGCACCGTGTCCTCTACACCCCTCGTGATGGCTGGAGGGACAGATGAGCGGCATCCTCTACGGCAACCTCCGCGTCGAGGTCCGCGGCGACTACGGCGCCCGGGTCGACCGGCTGACCCTGCACCAGGCCCCACCCAGCCTCACCGCGCGACCGACCCTGGCCCGGGAGAGCGCCCCGGCCTTGCTGTTTGGGCGCGACGAGCAGCTGGACCAGGTGCGCCGCGCCGTCCAGGCTCAGCGGCCGATCGAGTTCAACGCGACCTGCGGCTACGGCAAGTCCACGCTCCTGCGCCACGTCGCTGCCAACGCCGTGGCCGACGGCATCGCCAGCGCCTGCGCCTACCTGCAGGCCGGGCACGACGACGTCGAGGACCTGCTCGGGAACCTCGTCGAGGCGTTCTACGCCGCCGATCAGCGGGTCAAGCCCACGCCAGAACAGTGCGCCCAGCTGCTCAGCCAGGCGCGGGCCGTGGTCGTGCTCGATGACCTCTTGCTCAACCCGCAGCAGGTCGACTACCTCCTGCGCGTCCTCGCCGGCTGCAGCGTGGTGGTCGGCTCCCCACAGCCGGTCCTTGGACGGCACGGCAGCTCCCAGACCCTGGCCGGGCTGCCCGACGACGCGGCGCTGCAGTTGGTCGCCAGCGACCTGGGCCGGCCGCTCACCAGCCCCGAGCTGCCCGCCGTCCAGCGCCTGGCCGCCGCGGTCGACGGCCAACCGCTGCACCTGCGACAGGCCGCCGCGCTCGTCCGCGAAGACCGCCAGTCGTTCGCGACGCTGGCCAGCAGCGCCGAGCACGACCCCGAAGTCCTCGACCGGCTCAGCGTCGACGCGCTGGCTGAGCAGCAACGGCGTGCCCTGGCGGTCCTCTCCCTGGCGGCTGGGGCGCTGCTCCCTAAGGAGCTTGTGGGGGTGATGGGCGACGTCGCGCAAGTCGGCGAGGTCCTCGGGTTGTTGCACCGCCGCGGGCTGGCCGAGCGGCGGGGTGACCGGTTCGGGTTGCCGGCGTGCAAGGTCGAGGGCTACCGGCAGGCGCTGCTCAAGGACTTCCACCTGGCCGCGGCGGTGCGCGAGTTCGCCGGCTGGCTGGCAGCCTGCTACCCGACGGGTGCGGACGCGACCTCGGCCGCGAACGCTGCGCTGGCCATCATCGGCTTCAACGCCGAGCGGCGTGACTGGCCCACGGTCGTCCGGCTGGTCCGCGTGGTCGAGCCGATCCTAACGTTGGCGGGCCGCTGGGAGGCTAGCAGGCGGGTCCTTGAGCATGGGCTGCAAGCAGCAAGGGCGACCGGCGACCAGGCCGCCGAGGCGTTGTTCTCCCACCAGCAGGGCACCCTGGCGCTTTGCCGCGACGAGCTGGTTGCCGCCAAGCGCCTCCTGGAGCGCGCGCTGCAGCTGCGCAAGCGGCTCGGCGACCAAAAGGGCGCTGCGGTCACGCGCCACAACCTGCAGCTCCTGCAACCACCCCCGCCGCCCTCGCCACCGGACCGCGCAGCCCGCCCACGCGGGCGGGTTGCGGTTGCCGTCGGCAGCGTGCTCGCCGTCGTGCTCCTCGTCGCCGGCGTCGTGAAGGCCATGGGCTCTGGCCCCACCCAGTCGCAGGCCGCCCTCACCACACCGCCGGCGGCGACAGCAACCCAGCCAACCAGCCCGACGCCATCGGGCAGCACGCCCACCCCCACCGGGCAGCCAGCGGGTCCCCACATCAGCGTCGCCGGCGTGTTGGTCTGCCCGGACACGGCGGTCGGGAAGGTGGCGACGTGCCCGCTGGTGACCATCAGGAGCACCGGTTCAGAGCCCTTGATTGTGACGCGGTTCGAAGTTATCGGGCCGGCACATGGCGATTTCCTGGTCAGTTCGTCGGACTGTACCGGACGGCAACTGGCGTCCGACAAGACCTGCACGGTCCGGGTGAGCTTCCAGCCCAGCCAGGCCGGGCTCCGGCCGGCGACGCTGATCGTGCACCAGAACCTCCCCGCGCCAGACAAAGGGACCCCTATCGACCTGAGCGGGGAAGGCATCGAGCCGACCACCACCGGGCCGGCCGTGCCATGAGCCGGCCTGCTTCGCCACGCAGGAGTGCCGTGCCCGGCATCGGTGGCGTAGGTCAGGTAGACGGCGACCTGGGCGTTGTCGACCTTGCCGGCGGTGCTGGTGTAGTGGCGGGCCACCCCGACCGTTCGGGTGCCCTTATTGAAGTCGCCGGTCTCATCAACCACCAGCACCGCACCCGGGTCGCAGAGGTGCTCGACCAGGTAGTCGCGCACGTCGTCGCGGACCACGTCGTGGTCCTAGACCGCTCCGGCCAGCAGGTGCTGCAGGCCGTCAGGGCTGGCCTGGCCGGCGTGCTCGGCGATCGTCCAGCAGTTCTTGCGTGGCAGGTCCGCCAGCAGCCCGAGCACCAACTCCCGGGCGTGCCGCTGGGGCTCCACCCTGGCAAAGCGGCTGGCAACCCGGCCCAGCAGGTCCTCCAGCCCCGCCTGCCACCGGGCAGGATGAACCCCTACGCCATGGCCCGCGGCCACCGTTGATCTTCGGTTGTCCACATACCACCGGATCATCACCGGTGGCCGCCCTGCCTGCCTGCTGGCCGGGACCGGTAGTCACCGGCCTCCTCGTGCTGGTTCTCGTTGTTCACCGCCATGACAGGCATCTTCACCCCTGCCTACTCGGTGTCCAAGAGAACCGGGAGCGATGGAAGGGCCACCGTGCGTTGGTCCTTTCGCGAGAACCATTGGCCTGGTCTCGCTGACCATCGCACGGTGGCCGCTACCACGTGCTCACCACGTCGCTACGGCCTGCCCCCTACACCAACCGACGGGACGCCAGTCCGGCATCCGGCAACAGCCACCGGCTCAAACCCCCGACTCCGCCCTTGCCGAACGAACCCTCTTCATAGAGAGAGAGAGAGAGAGAGAGAGAGAGAG
>DASQWY010000377.1:0-2754 GCA_035640005.1 Actinomycetes bacterium | reverse complement strand
TTGTGGTCGGCGGCGTAGATCACCGAGGTCTGCGGCGAGCTGGGCAGCTCCTCGGTCAGCGGCGGCACGTCGCCCAGGTGCCTGGCGGTGTCCCGCAGCAGCGCGCCGGCTGGCACCACGAACGGCAGCAACGCGACGCTGCACAGCAGCGCGGCGGCGGCGATCACAGCGGCGATCAGCCCCAGCCTGCTCCCGGTCAGGACCAGGGAGCGCGAGCTGGGGAAGGGGGCCTGCGGCGCGGGGATGTGGGCGTCGGCCATCGCTCACCCGTTAGGAGCACAGACGAGACCGGGCCGGGCCCGGCCAGAGCAGCACGGATGATATAGGGTGGACGGCCGCCACCGGCAAACCGTCGCTCGAACGTTACGCGAGGAGGATCCCTGGCAGCCAACGTCTTCGACCCGGCGGCGCCGCTGTCGGTCGACGGGCTGGCCGAGGCGTTCCGCCACTTCGCCGAGCGCTTCGTCGAACGCCTGCCGAACCTGCTGGCCGCCCTGCTGTTCCTGGTGGTGACCGTGCTGGTGGCCAGGCTGGTGCGCCGCGGCATCGAGAAGGCCCTCGGCCGCACCCCCACCGAGGCCCACGTGCACCTGCTCGTGGCCAAGCTGGCCTTCTTCGGCGTGGCCACGGTCGGCACCCTGGTCGCCCTGTCGATCCTCGGGGTCAACCTCGCCGTGCTGGTCGGCAGCCTCGGCCTGGCCACCGTCGCCCTCGGCTTCGCCCTGCAGGACATCGTCAGCAACTTCATCGCCGGCATCGTGCTGCTGCTGGAGCACCCCTTCACCGTCGGCGACGTCATCGCCACCGAGGACGCCCAGGGGACCGTCGAGGACATCCGCGTGCGGGCCACCCGGCTGCGCACCCCCGACGGGCAGCTCGTCCTGGTCCCCAACAAGCTGCTGTTCACCAGCGTGCTGACCAACGCCAGCGCCACCCTGACCCGCCGCCTGGAGGTCCACGTCGCCGTCCCCTACGGCCAGGACGCCGGCCGCGCCCGCGAGGCGCTGCTGGCGGCCGCCGGCAAGGTCGGGGGCGTGATCGGGGAGCCGCAGCCGCCGAGGGTGCTGACCCAGGAGCTCGGCCAGGGCGCCGTCGAGCTGCGCCTGTGGTTCTGGGTCGACCCGCGCGCCAGCGACCTGCTGCGGGTCCGCAGCGACGTGCTGGAGGCGGCCGACGCCGCGCTGCAGGACGCCGGCCTGGACCTCACCCCCGCCCAGCCTTTCCCGCCCAACGGCCCTCAGGCCGCGTCGAACAGGTAGCCGCCGAGGCGGCGCAGCCCGGCCAGGTCGTGCACGTCGTCGGGCAGCAGCGGCACCTGGACGCCGCCGAGGTTGGGCACGCTGGCCAGCAGCGCGGCGACCCGCTCCTGCTCGGCGCCGGCCAGCGCCGCCAGCCGGTCATGGAGGCCGAGCAGGTCGGCCAGCAGCCGGCCGTCGGCGCCGTCGGCGGCCAGCCGCTGGCGCGCCTCCTCCGGCACCGGCGGCACCGGCCCGGCGCGGTGGACGCGGTTGATGACCAGGGCGCCGAGGGGCATCCGGTCCTCGGCCAGCCGGCTGGCGAAGAAGGCCGCCTCGCGCAGGGCGGCGGCGTCGGGCGTGGCCACCACCACGAACGCCGTGCTCGGGTGCTTCAGCTGCTGGTAGACCTGCCTGGCGCGGTGCTTGAAGCCGTCGTACATGCCCTCGAAGGCCGCGAAGAACTCGCCGACGTCGGCCAGCAGCTCCGAGCCGGTCAGCCGCCGGACCATCCGGGTCATGGTCACCGTGGCCAGGTTCAGGCCGCGCAGGTAGCCGCGGCCGATGCGCTGGGCCGGGGCGATCAGGATCCGGAAGGCGCGCGAGTCGAGCAGCTCGTTGAGGTTGTCCGGGGCGTCCAGGAAGTCGAGCGCCGAGCGGGTCGGTGGCGTGTCGACCACCAGCAGGTCGTAGCGGTGCGACTCGTGCAGCTCGTACAGCTTCTCCATGGCCATGTACTCCTGGGTGCCGGCCAGGGTGGAGGACAGGCGCTGGTAGAAGCTGTTGGCGAGGATGCGGTCGACCTGCTCCTCGTCGCGGGCGTAGCGCTCGATCACCTCGTCGAAGGTGCGCCGCATGTCCAGCATCATCGCGTCCAGGCTGCCCGGCCCGCGGCTCGGCAGGTCCTTGCCGGTGACCGGCCGGGGCGCGTTGGAGAGCAGGTCGAGGCCGAGCGCCTGGGCCAGGCGGCGGGCCGGGTCGATGGTCAGCACGCAGGTGCGGCGGCCGGCCTCGGCGGCGCGCAGGGCGACCGCCGCCGCGGTGGAGGTCTTGCCGACCCCGCCGGAGCCGCAGCAGACGATGATCCGGGCCGAGCGCGCCAGCTCGACCAGCGGGGAGGTCACGGCCGCGCTCCGGCGGCCCGCTCGCCGCCGTCGGGCGGCGCGGCCGCCTCCGGGAACGCCAGCCGCCCGGCCAGCGCCCTGACCGCCTCCGGCCCGCCCACCCCGCCAGCCAGCAGCGGCAGCTCCACCACCGGCAGGCCGGCCAGGCCGGCGCGCAGCTCCTTGAGCTGCCGCTGCTGCCGCGCGACCTGCCGGGCGAGGTCGCGGGCCTCGGCCAGCAGCGTGCCGATGGCGGCGGCGTCCAGCCCGGCGGTGGCCGCCTCCGCCGCCCTCGCCAGCGGCGCCTGGTCCCTGGCCAGGCTGGCGAGGCGGCCGCTGCGGCCCCCCAGCCTGTCGGGGGTGACCTGGTTGGCGACCGCCCCGGCCAGCGGCAGGTTGGCGGCCCGCAGCGCCGC
>DASQWY010000376.1:0-8252 GCA_035640005.1 Actinomycetes bacterium | reverse complement strand
ACCCCGTACTCGCCGTCGTAGCCGGCCTCGCGCACCACCGCCCCGCGCCGCACCCGCCCGACCGCCTCGGCGACCAGCGGCGACGACGCCTTCGCCACCGCCTCCAGCGGCGCGTCCCGCAGCACGTGCAGCTCCGGGCCGACACGCTCGGCCAGCCCTTCCGCCACCGCCGCCACCGCCTTGCTCTTCGCGCCCACCCCCAGCACCTCGCCGACGACCTGCGGCAGCTGCACCAGGCAGCTGAAGCCCGCCGCGCCCGCCGGCCTCGTCCCCTCCGGCCGGTCGGCCAACGCCTCCACCCGGTGCAGCACGCCGACCGTCAGCGGCTTGCGGCACGCCGGGCAGCGCCCCCCGAGGCGGCGGGTCTCCGCCGGCGCCAGGCGCACCCCGCAAGCCCGGTGCCCGTCCAGGTGGTACTTGCCCTCCTCCGGGAAGAACTCCAGGGTGCCCTGGTAGCCCCGGCCGGTCTCCAGCGCCCGCCGGATCGCGAAGTAGTCCAGCTCGGTGTCGAACAGCGACGCCTCGCGCCCCAGGATCGGCGGCGAGTGCGCGTCGGAGTTGCTCACCAGCCGGTAGCGGTCCAGCGCCGACACCCGCCAGCACATCGCCGGATCCGCCGACAGCCCCGTCTCCAGCGCGAACACGTGGCCCGCCAGGTCGGCGTAACAGTCCTCCACCGCGTCGAACCCCGACTTGGACCCCAGCACCGCGAACCACGGCGTCCACACGTGCGCCGGCACCAGGTAGCAGCCCTCGCCGCCCTGCAGCGTGATCTCCAGCAGGTCGCGTGAGTCCAGCCCGAGGATCGGCCGCCCGTCGGAGCCCAGGTTACCGATCCGCGCCAGCCGCCGGGTGATCTCGGCGGCGCCGTCCAGGTCCGGCGCGTACAGCAGGTGGTGGACCTTGCGGGTCCGCTCCGCCCGCTTGTAGATGGTGGAGATCTCCACCGACAGCAGGAACCGCACCGGGTTGCGGCAGGACGGCGGCAGCCGCCGGTCGACCGCCCGCTCCAGCTCCTCCCGCAGCCGCAGCAGCCCCGGCTCGGCCGGCACCAGGTTCGCCCGCAGCTCCTCCGCCCACGCCGGATGGGTGAAGTCGCCGGTGCCGATGACGGTGATGCCCTTGCGCTTGCCCCACCAGGCCAGGTGTTCCAGGTCGCAGTCGCGGCTGCAGGCCCTTGAGTACTTCGAGTGGATGTGCAGGTCGGCGATGAACGGCGGCATGGCCCGAAGCTATCACCTGCGCCCGACGGCAGGTGCCCTACTCTGGTGCGCATCCCCACGCGGTGCCCATGAGGGAGCTGGCATGGCAAGCCCCCTGGTCGAGACCAAGCTCTTCCCCCCAAAGCTCCGGCGCAGGCTGGTCGCGCGTCCACGACTGCGCGGGCGCCTGAGCCGTGGGTCGGCGTCGCGCCTGACGCTCATCTCCGCCCCGGCCGGCTTCGGCAAGACGACCTTGCTGGCTGAGTGGCTGGCCGCCACCGGCACGGAGGGGCCGGTGGCGTGGCTGTCGCTGGAGGAGGGCGACAGCCAGCCTGCTTCGTACTGGGCCTACCTGATCACGGCCCTGCAGGCGGCGGTGCCAGGCGTCGGCGCCAGTGCGCTCCCGCTCCTGCAGTCGGGCCAGCCACCGATCGAGACCGTGCTCACCATGGTGCTCAACGAGCTCGGCACCGTGCCAACTGGCATCTACCTGGTGCTCGACGACTACCACCTGGTCGACGGCCCCGGCGTCCGTGCCGGCATGACGTTCCTGCTCGAGCACCTCCCGCCGCAGGTGCACCTGGTGGTCAGCACCCGCGAGGACCCGGACCTGCCGCTGGCTCGCCTGCGGGCGCGCGGCGAGCTGGTGGAGGTCCGGGCCGCCGACCTGCGCTTCACCCTCGACGAGGTGGCGGCCTACCTCAACGACGTCACCGGGCTCGACCTGGCGGCCAGCGACGTCGCGGCACTGGAGGGACGCACCGAAGGATGGGTCGCCGCGCTGCAGTTGGCCGCGCTGTCGATGCAGGGACGAGACGACGTCGCCGGCTTCGTCGCCGGGTTCGCGGGGGACGACCGCTACATCGTCGACTACCTGGTCGACGAGGTCCTGGGACGCCAACCTGCCGATGTCCGCAGCTTCCTGGTCCAGACCTGCATCCTGGACCGGCTGAGCGGCCCGCTGTGCGACGCCGTCACCGGGCGGCACGGCGGGAAGGCCATGCTCGAGTCGCTGGACCGCGCGAACCTGTTCCTGGTCCCGCTGGATGACCGCCGCCGGTGGTACCGCTACCACCACCTGTTCGCGGACGTCCTGCGCACGCATCTCATGGACGAGCATCCCGACCAGGTGGCGGCCCTCCATCACCGCGCGAGCCGGTGGCACGAGCAGAACCGGGAACCATCCCCGGCGATCCGCCACGCCCTGGCCGCCGGGGACGTCGAACGAGCAGCGGGCCTGGTCGAGCTGGCGATCCCCGAACTGCGCAGGAGCAGGCAGGAGGCCACCATCCGGGGCTGGCTCGACGCCATCCCCGACGAGATGGTTCGGGTCAGGCCGGTGCTCGCGGTGGGCTTCATCGGGGCGTTGATGGCCGGCGGGGAGTTCGAGGGCGTCGAGGACCGGCTGCGGGACGCCGAGCGGTGGCTGGAGCGCACCGGTGACCATGAGGGCACCCGGACCCCGCCGGTGGGGATGGTCGTCGTCGACGAGGGAGAGCTTCCGCGCCTTCCCGGGGCGATCCAGATGTACCGCGCCGCCCTGGCGCTGGTTCGGGGCGACGTCGCCGGCACCGTCGGCCACGCCCGGCGGGCGATCGACCGTGCGGCTGAAGGAGACGACCTCACCCGAGCCGGGGCATCGGCCCTCATGGGGCTCGCCTTCTGGGATGGCGGGGACCTCGAGGCTGCGCACCGGGCCTACTCCGGTGCTGTGGAGGGGCTGCAGCGGGCTGGGCACATCGCTGACGTCCTTGGCTGTTCGATCACGCTGGCCGACATCCGGAGCACGCAGGGCCGGCTGAGCGAGGCGCTGCGCACCTATGAGCAGGCGCTGCGACTCGCCTTCGACCACCAGGGGACGGTGCTGCGGGGAACGGCGGACATGTACGTGGGCATGAGCCAGATCGCCTGCGAGCGTGACGACCTGCCCGCCGCCAGCCAGCACCTGCGGCGCGCCGAGGAGCTGGGCGAGCACACCTGGTTGCCGCAGAACCCGTACCGCTGGCGGGTCGCGATGGCGCGAGTCCGGGAGGCTGAAGGAGACCTGGACGGCGCCCTCGACCTGCTCGACGAGGCGCTGCGCGTGTACATGGGCGACTTCTCCCCCAACGTGCGGCCGATCCCGGCGCTGCGGGCACGCGTGCTGGCCTCGCAGGGTCGTGTGGGCGAAGCCTTCGCCTGGGCGCGCGAGCAGGGCCTGTCGGCTGAGGATGACCTGTCCTACCTGCGCGAGTTCGAGCACATCACCCTGGCCAGGGTGCTTCTGGCCATGTCCAGGGCGCAGCGCTCAGAGCCCCCCGTGCACGATGCGGCCCGGCTCCTGCAGCGACTTCTCCGGGCTGCGGAAGCCGGGGAGAGGACGGGAAGTGTCATCGAGATCCTGGTGCTGCAGGCGCTCACCCACCACGCACGCGGCGACGTCCCCGCCGCGTTGGCGGCGCTGGAGCGTGCGCTGACCCTGGCCGAACCTGAGGGGTACGTCCGCGTGTTCGTCGGTGAGGGACCACCGATGGCGTCGCTGCTGAGAAGGGTCGCGAAACAGCGGACCGGCAGGGACTACGTCCGTCGACTCCTGAACCCCCGTAGCCACGCCGGTGGAACCACCCCCGTCGGGCAGCGGCTCGTCGAGCCCCTGAGCGAACGCGAGCTGGACGTGCTCCGGCTGCTCGGGTCGGACCTCGACGGCCCCGACATCGCGCGTGAGCTCACGGTCTCCCTGAACACCCTGCGGACGCACACCAAGAACATCTACGCCAAGCTCGGCGTCAACAGCCGCCGGGCCGCGGTGCGTCAAGCCGCCGAGCTCAACCTGCTGTCACGCACCCGCGACCGCTGACCAAGAAATCACCACGCCGCTCACCACACATGGTGATGCCTGCTCACCACATCGCCTCCTACCTTGCAGCTATTCCAAGGTCCACCAGGCCCGGAGGAGCACGATGAGCGACACGTCGGCGGGCCACTCGCACGACGCTGGTCGGTACGCGATCCGTCTCAAGGGGCACCTCGGCTCCCGCTGGGCGGCCCGGTTCGACGGGATGGCCCTCACCACCCGGGCCGACGGCACCACCCTCATCGAAGGCCCCGTCGTCGACCAGGCGGCGCTGCACGGACTGCTCCGGACGCTGCGCGACATCGGCCTCCCGCTGCTCTCAGTCACCCGGCTCGAAAGCGGCCGACCCCAGGAGAAAGACCCACCAAGGGAGGGAGAAATGGCCATCACGGTCCCAACCGCAGCACCGAGCCGAGCCCCGATGGGCTCGACGAGGAAGACCGCGCTCGTCGCGGGCATGTTCTACCTGATCACCTTCGCTGCCTCGATCCCTGCGGTGGTCCTGCTCGGCCCGGTGCTGAACCACGCCGACTACATCGTCAGCTCCGGTGCGGACACGCGCGTGCTCTGGGGCTGCTTCCTGGACGTGGTCAACGCCCTGGCCTGCGTCGGCACCGCCGTCGCGCTGTTCCCGGTGGTCAAGCGGCAGAACGAAGCCACCGCGCTCGGCTTTGTCACCTCCCGGATGTTCGAAGCTGCCGTCATCCTCATCGGCGTGGTCAGCCTGCTGGCGGTCGTGACCCTGCGGCGGGACCTCGCCGGCGCACCCGGAACCGATCCGGCCTCGCTGGTCACCACGGGCAGGGCGCTGGTCGCGGTCCGCGACTGGACCTTCCTGCTCGGACCCTCGCTCATGCCCGGCATCAACGCCCTGCTGCTGGGCTACCTGATGTACCGGTCCGGGCTCGTGCCCCGCGCCATCCCCGTGCTGGGACTCATCGGGGCTCCTCTGCTCATCGCCTCCGCAACCACGACGCTGTTCCGCGGCAACGACCCGGTCACGGTGTTCGCGACGATCGCGACCATCCCGATCTTCCTGTGGGAGCTGTCGCTTGGCATCTGGCTGGTCGTGAAGGGCTTCAGGCCCTCCCCCATCACCACTGGCATCGTCACCGCCTGACCGCCAACCGGAAGGACCAGTCATGAAGGCGTTCATCTACGAGGCGTACGGGCCGCCGGGGCGGCTTCGGATGGCCGAGGTCGACAAGCCTGCCCCGAACGCCGATGAAGTCCTGGTCAGGGTACTGGCAGCATCCGTCAATGCCGCGGATTGGCATTGCCTGCGCGGCAAGCCCCTGTTCTCGCGCGCCACCCTGGGGTTGCTGCGGCCCAAGCACAAGATCCTCGGCGTCGACATCGCCGGGCGGGTGGAGGCGGTCGGCAGCGGCGTTACCCGGTTCCATGCCGGCGACGAGGTCTACGCCAACCTCCTGGACCACGGTTACGGCGGCTTTGCCGAATATGCCTCCGTGCCGGTGGCAGCTCTGTCGCCCAAGCCGGCGATGCTGTCGTTCGAGGAAGCGGCCGCCGTGCCGATGGCGGCCGTCACCGCGCTCCAGGGCCTTCGCCACCATGGGGAGCTCCGGCCCACCCAGCGGGTGCTGATCAACGGCGCCACCGGCGGCGTCGGCAGCTTCGCGGTGCAGATCGCCAAGTCCTACGGGGCCGAGGTGACCGCCGTGACCAGCACCCGCAACCTCGACCTGGTCGGTTCGCTCGGGGCCGATCACGTCGTCGACTACACCACGACCGACTTTGCGGGTGGCGGGCGGCGCTACGACCTGATCCTGGACACGGTCGGGAACCGGTCGGTGCCCGACCTCAGGGGTGCGCTTGCCGAGGGCGGCAGAGCCGCGGTCACCGGGTTCACCAGCGTGAGGAGGCTGTTGGGCGTCTCGCTGCGCGGCGGCAAGGCCGTCGCCCAGGTGCAGGCGCACGTGACCGCCAAGGACCTGGAGCTGCTCTCGGAGTTGATTGCGGCCGGGCGGGTGCGCCCGCAGATCGACCGGCGCTATCCGTTCGCCGACATCCCCGCAGCGATCGCCTACCTGGAACAGGGCCGGGCCAGGGCGAAGGTGGTCGTGGCGATGACCTGAGCGTGCCATGGAGAGGACGGCGTCGGGTCGGCCCGGCTGCCCGGTTGTTGCCGTTGCCAACGGGTAGCCCGGGCGATATGGCAGGACCCGCGGCAGAGCGCATCGTCGCCCGGCGCTACGTGCTCACGGCGCCCCTTGGACGGGGCGGGATGGGCGTGGCATGGCGGGCCCATGACAGCCTCCTCGGGCGGGACGTGGCGGTCAAGGAGGTGGTGGTCCCCTCACTGCTGCCGCAGGCCGAGCGGCGCGCGGCCGAGGCGCGGGTGCTACGGGAGGCGCGGGCGGCCGCCCGGCTCAACCACCCCGGCGCGGTCACCGTCCACGACGTCGTCCGGGAGCATGGCCACACGTTCATCGTCATGGAGCTGGTCCGGGCGCCCACCCTCGCCGACCTGATCCAGGCCAAGGGGCCGTTGCCACCGGAGCGGGTGGCCGAGATCGGCGTGCAGCTCGCCGGCGCGCTGGAGGCCGCCCACCGGGTCGGGATCGTCCATCGCGACGTCAAGCCGGCCAACGTGCTGGTTCCCGAGATCGGCGGCGTCAAGCTGGCCGACTTCGGCGTCGCCTCCCTGCAGGGCGACCCCACCCTCACCTCGACCGGCCTGGTGCTCGGCTCACCCGCTTACATGGCGCCGGAGCAGGCCAGCGGCAAGTCCAGCGGGCCGCCGGCGGACATGTGGGCGCTGGGGGCGACGATGTTCTTCGCGGTGGAGGGCGAGCCGCCGTTCGACAAGGGCGCCCTGATCCCGACCCTGGCGGCGGTGGTCAACGAGGACCCGCGGCCGATGCGGCGGGCCGGCCCGATCGCGTGGGTGATCGGTGCGCTGCTGGCCAAGGATCCGGCCGCCCGGCCCTCCCCGTCGACGGTTCAGCGCTGGCTGCGCTGGCTGGTGGACATGGCCCGACCGGGTCCATCCCCGGCCACCGCCGGCGGTCCGTCGGGGCGGTCCCACGAGACGCCGACCTTCGAGCCGGCCCGGGCGGCCTCGGAGCCTGCGGCGACCGCGGCTCCGTCCGAGCGGCCATCCCGGCCGGGCCCGCCGCCCGCCCGCCGCCGGGGTGGGAGGCGGCTGGTCGGCGTCCTCGCCCTGCTGCTGGCGGGCGGCCTGCTGGTGGTGTGGGCGGTGAGCGGCATCGGCGCCGACTCCGCCGGCCACCGCGCGGCCCGGCCCACGGTCGGCGGTGGCGCCGGCGCGACCGGGAGGGCGGAGCCGGCCCCGACGACCAGGGCGGGGCCGGAGGCCACGCAAGCGCCCGCGGCCACGGTCGCTCCCCAGGGCACGCTCCCGGCCGGATGGCGGGCCTTCACCAACAGGGCCGGCAGCGTGCGCGTCGGTGTCCCCCCGGGGTTCCGGGCCCGCACCAGGCCGACCTTCCACGCGACCATCGTGGAGGAGGAGCGCGATCCCGGGCGCGTGTTCACCGTTCGGTCGGCCAACCCGGCGAACCCGCTGCCGCAGGCCTCCCGCGACTACCGCGCGTGGGCGCGACGCAACCTCCAGGACTTCCGGGAGGTCCGCTACGCCGAGGACCAGTCCTACGCGGGCCGCGAGGGGGCGGTCGTGTTCGAGTACGAGGCGCTCAGGAACGGGCGGCGGGTCCACGTGAGCCACATCAACGTCAAGGGCAGGACCTGGGGCTACAACGTCGAGTTCATCACCCCGGTCGGCCGGTGGGACAGCTCCAAGGAACTGGCCAGGCAGTTCGAGCAGGCCTTCCAGCCCCTCGGTTAGCTCGGCATAAGGGCCGGACTCGCAGTTATTCCCAATGTCTACTATCGAGAAGAACGGTTGCTCCTCGCGCCTCCAGAAGATTTGTAACTACGCGCAGCTTGCGGATAATCTTCCCCTCGTCATTCGAGCGCCGCCACGCCGCCACGTGGCCCGAACTCACCGGTCCGGACGGCATTCGGGGGGTCGACAGCCAAGCCGGCATGCGTCGGCGCCCCGCCCGATCCAACGTGTGGCCCATTCCCGTGGGTGGCGCTTTCGCCGTCCGCCGGGCGGCGGTTCCTAGAAAGGTGGCGCGCAGGTGAAGTACCGGCTGTCCCTCCTGCTGTTCCTCATCCTGGCGGTGGTCTTCGCCACGGTCGGCCCGGCCGCCGGCCAGACCGCCGGGCCG
>DASQWY010000375.1:0-4571 GCA_035640005.1 Actinomycetes bacterium | reverse complement strand
GCTCGGCGTGGTCGCGGGCGTCCTCGAAGGCGAGCCGGGCGGTCGCCTCGCCGGCGGCCACCGCCGACCAGCGGACCGCCTGGGCCGCCTCGGCGGTCGCGCCCGAGGAGGCCGCCGCCAGGAAGTGGGCGGCCAGCTCGGCGGCGTGCACGCCCGCGCCCTCGGCGCGCAGCGCCTCCAGCGCGCGCCCGACGGCCAGGTGCAGGGCGGCCCGCTGCGCGGCCGGCAGCCCGCCGTAGACGGTCTCGCGGAACAGGTCGTGGGCGAACCGGTAGGGGCCGAGCGGCTGCTCCGGCGCGGTCAGCACCCTGGCCCGCACCGCCTCCCCGAGCAGGTCGGGCAGGTCGGAACCGCGGTCGGGCAGCACCCGGGCGAGCACCTCCAGGCCGACCTGCGGGCCGGCCACGGCGGCGACCGCCAGCACCTCCGCGCACGGCTGCGACAGGCGCGCCAGGCGCCGCTCCAGGGTGTCGCGGATGCTGTCGAGCACGGCCGGGGCGGCGGGCAGGCCGCCGCCGGGCGGCTGGGCGGCCAGCAGGCGGGACAGCTCGCGGACGAAGAACGGGTTGCCGCCGGTGCGCCGCCACACGTCGGCGGCGAGCGCCTCCGGTGGCCGGTCGCCGGTGACCGCCGCCATCAGCGCGGCCACCTCCGCCGGCGCCAGCCCGGCCAGCGGGACGACCTGGCCGGCGCCGGCGACCTGCTGCAGCCGCGCCGGCGCCTCCAGGTCCCGGTAGGTGCCGAGCAGCAGCACCGGGCTGGGGGCCAGGTGGCGGGCGGCGAACCGCAGCAGCCGCAGCGAGGCCTCGTCGGCCCAGTGCAGGTCGTCGAGCACCAGCACCAGCGGCTGCCGCCCGGCCAGCCCGGCGAGCACGCGGACCACCGCGTCGAACAGCCGGAAGCGGGCCGCCGCCGGCTCCTCGCCGCGCCCGGCCGGCGCCCCGTCGCCGCCGGACAGCAGCCGGCCGGCGTCGCCGAGCGCGGCCTCTGGGTCCGCCTCGGCGGCGGCCCGCAGCACCTGCACCCACGGCCAGTAGGCGGGGACCGCCTCCCCCTGCCAGCACTGGCCCCACAGCACCAGGGCGCCCGCGGCATCGGCCTGCCTGGCCAGCTCGGCGGCGAGCGCGGTCTTGCCGATGCCGGCCTCCCCGGCCAGCAGCACCAGCTCGCCGCGGCCGCGGGCCGTGCCCTGCAGCGCGGCCCGCAGCACCGCCAGCGCCGCGTCCCGCCCGACCAGCCGCTCCCCCTCGCGCATGCCGGAGATTGTCGCAGGCGGGCTACTGCCTGAGCTCCAGCACCAGGTTGAGGGGGGCGTCGGCGGGGACCCGCCGGACGCGGCCGAAGCCGGCGGCGGCGGCGACCTCGCGCAGCCTGGCCTCGCCGGCGAGCGTGCCGAGCGCGTGGCCCTCCTGCGCCAGCGCGTTGGGGGTGCAGGCGATCACCGAGGCGCCGTACCACAGGCGGCCGAGCGGGTTCAGGTTGTCCTCCACCCGGTCGGCGCCGAGCGGCTCCACCAGCATGACCGCGCCGTCCTCGGCGAGCGCGTCGCGGGCGTGGGTCAGCGCGCCGACCGGGTCGCCCAGGTCGTGCAGCACGTCGAAGAAGGTGACCAGGTCGTAGCCGCCGTCGGGGACCGGGAAGTCCTTGGCGGTGGCCACCTCGAAGCGCACCCGCTCGGTCACGCCGGCGGTGGCCGCCACCAGGCGGGCTCGTGCGATCGAGCCGTCGTGGGCGTCAAAGCCGTCCACCCGGGCGTGCGGCCGGGCCTTGGCGAGCGCGACCGTGGGGGAGCCGTAGCCGCAGCCGACGTCGGCGACCCGGCCGGCCGCGTCCAGCCGCGTGCCGGGCTCGTCCAGGCCGGCCAGGAACGCCGCGACCTGCTCGGGTCCGAGCGCGACCCGGCCGAGCGCGTCGGCGCCGTCCAGGTACTCGGGCGACTTCTCCTGCCAGCCGACCCCCCGGCCGGCGCGGAACGCCTCCACGTACCTGGGGAAGTCGGCGCCCATGGCCAGCAGCATGGTGACGCAGGCGTCGAGGATCGCCCCGCCCGGCCCTCCGACCAGCGCGGCGGCCACCTCGTCGGGCAGGGTGAAGCGGCCGCTCGCCGGGTCGTAGGCGACCCAGCCGCCGGCGGCCTGGGCCTTCAGCCACTCGCGCGCGTACGCCTCCGCGGTGCCGGCCCGGCCGGCCAGCTCGGTGGGGGTCAGCGGGCCGGCGCCGGCCAGCGCCTGCCACAGCCCGGCCCGCCAGCCGAGGGTGGCGGTGAGGGTGCCGAGCGCCACACCCAGCTCCTCCACGACCTTTCCGATGGTGGCCTCGACCTTGGCGGGGTCGACGGTCGTCTGCTCGACGGTCATCGCGAAGCTCCTTCCGGGTGGTTGCGGTCGTCACCCTTCGGCGCCAGGTCGCGTCTGGCGGCCCGCCAGGCCGGCTCTGGCGCACCAAGGGTGAGGGGCGCGGCCACGGCGCCCGGTGCGCGGGAGGCGGCCATGACCACCACCACGACGGGACCGTCCGGCCTGGCCGGGGAGCTGCAGGGGCTGGACGCGACCGCCCAGGCCGAGCTGGTGCGGCGCGGTGACTGCTCCCCGGTGGAGCTGGTCGAGGCGGCGATCGAGCGGGTCGAGCGGCTCAACCCGGCGCTCAACGCGGTGGTGACGCCGGCCTTCGACCTGGCGCTGGACGCCGCCGGGCGGGTCCGCGGCGGCCCGTTCGCGGGCGTGCCGTTCCTGCTCAAGGACCTGGCGGTGGAGTGGGCCGGGGTGCGCTTCACCGAGGGCTCCGCCTTCCTGGGCGAGCACGTCTCCCGCCACGACCAGGAGCTGGTGGTGCGGCTGCGGCGCGCCGGGCTGGTGCTGCTCGGCAAGACCAACACGCCCGAGTTCGGCCTGCTCCCCACCTGCGAGCCCGCCCTGTTCGGCCCGGCCCGCAACCCCTGGGACCGCTCCCGGACCACCGGCGGGTCCAGCGGCGGGTCGGCCGCGGCGGTCGCCGCCGGCCTGGTGCCGATCGCCCACGGCAACGACCTCGGCGGCTCGATCCGCTTCCCCGCCTCCTGCTGCGGCCTGTTCGGCCTCAAGCCCACCCGGGCGCGCAACCCGTTCGGGCCCGAGTACGGCGACGTGCTGGGCGGCATGGCGGTGGAGCATGCCCTGACCCGCTCGGTGCGTGACAGCGCCGCGCTGCTGGACGCCACCGCAGGGCCCGACCTGGGCGACCCCTACCCGGCGCCGCCGCGGCGGCGGCCGTTCCTGCGCGAGGTGGGCGCGGCCCCCGGCCGGCTGCGGATCGCCTGGTCGGCCAGGGCGGCGCACGGCCTGCCGGTGCACCCGGACTGCCTGGCGGCGCTGCGCGACGCGGTCGAGCTGTGCGCCAGCCTCGGCCACGAGCTGGTCGAACGCGACCTGCCGGGCCTGACCCCTGCGGTCGGGGCGGCGATCGGTACCAACTGGCGGGCGGCGGTCGCCTGGATCCTCGGCTACTGGGTCCGCAAGCGCGGCCGCGAGCCGCGCGACGGCGAGCTGGAGCCGCTCACCCGCGCCTGGTGGGAGGAGGGGCGGCGGGTGAGCGCCGCCGACTACCTGCTCGCCCTGGACGACCTGCGGGCGTTCGCCCGGGTGGTGGCGCGCTTCTTCGCCGAGGAGCGCCTCGACGCCTGGCTGACGCCGACCCTGTCGGAGCCGCCGGTGCCGCTCGGCGAGATCGTCTCGACCACGGCCGAGCCGCTGCGCGCGGCCGAGCGGTCGGCGGCGTTCATCCGCTACCCCGCGGTGGTGGCCAACATCACCGGGGCGCCGGCGATGTCGGTGCCGCTGTTCTGGAACGCCGCCGGGCTGCCGATCGGCGTGCACTTCCTGGGCCGCTTCGGCGACGAGGCCACGTTACTGCGGCTGGCCTCCCAGCTGGAGCAGGCGCGCCCCTGGTCGGCCCGCCGCCCGCCGGTCGCGTAGCCAAGGTCGGCTCCTCACGCCAAGGATCGATGCGGGCCGGGTAGTTGGGGGGGTTCGGGGGGGAGCTGGCTCCCCCCCGAATGAACCGGGGACCCACCCGCGGCCGCCTCAATCAGCCTGCTGCTGCTGCGCCCCCGCAAATACGGCAAGACCACGGCCTGGCCGCCCCAGCCGGCCAGCAGAGCCGCCTCGGGCAGCTCGGCCTGGGCCAAGGCGTAGTCGCCGCCCTTGGCGAACAGCTGCGGGCGCAGGCAGGCGAGCACCGCCTCGGGCGTCGGCTCGTCGAACGGCACCACCGCGTCGACGCAGCTGAGCCCCTCCAGCACCGCGGCGCGGTCCACCAGCGGGTTGACCGGCCGCCCAGGGCCCTTCAGCCGCCGCACCGAGGCGTCGGAGTTGACGCAGACGACCAGGCAGTCGCCCAGCGCCCTGGCGGCCCGCAGGGTGGCGACGTGCCCGGCGTGCAGCAGGTCGAAGCAGCCGCCGGTGGCGACCACCGTACCGCCGCCGGCCCTGGTCCTGGCGGCCAGCGCGGCGGCGCGCTCCAGCGGGGTGGCGCCGGCGCCGGCGGGGACCGGGTCGGCGGGGGTGGCCGTGGCAGGGCCCGGCCGCACGGCGGCC
>DASQWY010000374.1:0-4554 GCA_035640005.1 Actinomycetes bacterium | reverse complement strand
CTGCCGGCCCAGCGAGAAGGCCCAGTTGACGAGGGCGGCCGCCGCACCGACGATGACCGCGCCGACGACCGAGTAGAGCGTCGCGCGCTTGCCGACGGCGGCCTGGTGGTAGTTGGACGACAGCGAGCCGATGCCCCACATCGCCCCGCCGATGATGATGCCGACCAGCGACAGCAGCAGCGCAAACCCGCCCACCCCGTTGATGATCTGCTGGATCGGCCCGCGCCCGGGGAGGGCATTGAAGTCGGGCGTGAAGTTTACTTGGGCGACCATCAAGCCCAAGGCTAGGCGACGCATCGGCGGATCCCTCCTTGGCGGTTCACGGCGTCGAATCCAAGGTCGGCGGCGGCTCCCGAGCGATCGTGAGTCATGTCCTGAACCCGTCGGCGACGGCGGCTGCTACCTCCAGGTACGCCCTCCTGGTCATGGGACGCAAACGTTCGACGGCGGTCTCGGCACCCGCGCTCAGGTGCGGGTCCCAGGGGACCTGGACCACCTGCCGGCAGCGGCCGGCGAAGTGCTCCTCGACCTTCTCGACCTCGACCAGCCCCTCCTCGCGGACGGCGTTGACCACCGCCACCGCATTCTTCACCAGGTCGGCGTGGCCGTTCTCGTTCAGCCAGTCCAGCGTGGCCGACGCCGCCCGTGCCGAGTCCAGGCTCGGCGACAGCACCACCACGATCTGGTCGGCCAGCTGCAGGATCCCCCGGGTCGCCGACTCCAGCACGCCGGTGCCGGTGTCCAAAAGGATCAGGTTGTAGTGCCGCTCCAGCAGGCCGATCGCGCGGCGGTAGTCCTCCTCGCCCAGCGCGGTGGTAATCCTCGGGTCGTCGTCGCTGGCGACCACCTCCAGGCGGGTGGGCGCCTGGTTGGTGTAGGCGCGGATGTCGGCGTAGCGGATGATGTCGCGCTCGTCGGCCAGCAGGTTGGTGACGGTGGCGGCGGTCTCCCGGCGCACCCGGTAGCCCAGCGAGCCGGCGTCGGGGTTGCCGTCAAGGGCCACCACCCGGTCGCCGCGCAAGGACGCGAAGGTGTGGCCGAGCATCAGGGTGGTGGTGGTCTTGCCGACCCCGCCCTTGCGGCTGATCACCGCGATCGAGCGGCAGCCGGCCACCGGCGACTTGGCGCGGGCGATCAGCTCCCGCTCGGCCACCTCGGCGGGGCTGGGGCCCAGGTTCACCCGGCCGCCCGAGAGCCAGTAGACGAACCGGCGCCAGCCGTCGCGCGGCGGGGCCGACTGGCCGCGCAGGTACCGCTCGGCGGTGAAGTCGGCGGCGGTCGCCGTCGAGCCGGACCGCGGCCGGCCGTCGGGGCCGTGGCCGGGGCGGGCCGGCGGGACGGGCGGCAGGGGCCGGTCGGCGCGTCGCCGCTCGGCGGCCTCGCGCCTGGCGGCCTCCTCCTCGCCCGGTCCCAGAGGGACCAGTGCCTCCTCGCCGTCAGTCCACGCGGACCTCGGCTGCTGGCTCACGGTGAACCCCCAATCGGCCGGGGAGCCGGTCACGGATCCCCGGGTCCGTCGCGCTTGTCGACGCTTACGCGTTAGCGCCTGGTTACCCGCTCCGTTTGCTCTACGAACCGGGCCTTTATTGTGCCTATGTGTCCGCCTACGAGATACCAGACACCAGTTCGAACTGCAATGATAGTGAGGTGATCGTGGACCGTCCCCTTCCGACAACCTATCCTGTCAAGTAGCTCGACTTACAAAATACCACTGAACGGCGCGCTCAGGTCATGAAGAGGCTGGCAGTCGGTACCGCCGCGGCCGTGGTCCTGATCCTCGGCCTGATCTCGCTTGGGCTGTCGACCTCGATCATCGGCGGCGGGCCGCCCAGCGCCGACGCCCAGCGCGACATCCCCGGCGCCTACCTGGCGATGTACCAGGCGGCCGCCGACACCTGCCCGGGGCTGCCGTGGTCGGTGCTGGCCGCCATCGGCAAGGTCGAGTCCGACCACGGCCGCTCCACCGCCCCAGGGGTGACCTCGGGCGCCAACTTCGCGGGCGCGGCCGGGCCGATGCAGATCGGCATCGGCGGCAAGGCGGGTGGCACCTTCTTCCGCTACGCGGTGGACGCCGACGGCGGCGGGGCCAGCGTCTACGACCCGGCCGACGCGATCTTCACCGCCGCCAGCTACCTGTGCCAGCACGGCGCGGCCAAGGGCGCCGACGTGGCCGCCGCGGTGTTCGCCTACAACCACGCCGACTGGTACGTGAGCAAGGTGCTGGCGGTCGCCTCCGGGTACGCGGCCACCCAGGGCCTGCCGCCCGGCGCGCCCGCCGACCAGGTGGTCGCCGCGGCGGTGCAGTTCGCCTACTCCCAGCTCGGCCACCCCTACCAGTGGGGCGCCACCGGCCAGGAGGGCTTCTACGACTGCTCGGGGCTGATGCTGGCCGCCTACCGGGCCGGCGGGGTGCAGCTGCCGCGCACCTCACGCGAGCAGTGGTACGCCGGGGCGCGGGTGTGGAACCTCGGCGACCTGGAACCGGGCGACCTGGTCTTCTACGCCAACAACCTGGGCGACCCCGCCACCATCCACCACGTCGGCATCTACATCGGCGCCGGCAACATGATCGACGCCCCGCACAAGGGCGCGGTGGTGCGCATCACCCCGTTCCTGCGGCCCGACCTGATCGGCGCCGTCCGCCCCACGGCCCCGGTTCGCTGAGAGCCTCCCGTGGGGTGATCTGAGCGCGGTTCCTCGTTCCATGTGGGGGGGAGCTCGCTCCCCCCCACGCCCCCCCAAGAGCGCCTGTGCCACGGGACCCGGGTTTTCAGGCGCTCACCCAGTTGCCGAGCTAGCCTTGACGGCGGGCTGCCCGGTGGGTTTTCCTCGTCGGCAATGCCCGGTTTCGTCCCGCTCGACCGCCGCCGTTTCCTTCGGCTTGCCGGTCTGACGGGGGCGGCCGCCGGGCTGGACGGCGCGCTGGCCGGCTGCCGGCCGGCGGCGGTGCGGGCCGGCCGGCGCCAGGTCAGGATCGGCTGGGTCAGCTCCCGCAGCGGCCGCTGGGCCGGCTACGGGCAGGCCGACGACCACGTGCTGCAGCAGGCGCGGCGGACGGTGCTGGCCGACGGCCTGCCGCTGGGCGGCCGGAGCTACCAGGTGCGGCTGCTGGTCCGCGACAGCCACTCGGACCCGTCGCTGGCCCGCACGGCCACGCGCGAGCTGATCGACCGCGAGCAGGTCGACATGGTGCTGGCCAGCTCGACGGTGGAGACCACCGTGCCGGTCGCCGACGAGTGCGAGGCCACCGGCATCCCCTGCGTGACCACCGGCACGCCCTACCAGACCTGGTTCCTGGCGCGCCGGGGAGTGGACCCTGGCACGGCGCCGCGGCCGTTCCGCTGGACCTGGCACATGTTCTGGGGCCTGGAGGACGTGATCGCGGTGTTCGCCGACATGTGGGGCCAGCTGGTCAGCGACCAGGTCGTCGGGGTGCTGTGGCCCGACGACCTGGAGGGGCGCGCCTGGGGCGACGGCGAGACCGGCTTCCCCGCGTTCCTGCGCCCGCAGGGCTACCGGTTGGTCGACCCCGGCGCCTACCGGGCGGGCAGCGAGCGGTGGACCGGGCGGGTGGACGCCTTCCGGGCGGCCCGCGCCGAGATCGTCGCCGGCGTGCCCGCGCCGGTGGAGTTCGCCGCCTTCTGGCGGCGCGCCCGGCAGCGCGGCTACCGGCCCAGGATCGCCTCGGTGGCGCGCGCGCTCACCTTCCCCGTGTTCCTGGAGGCGATGGGCGACGCCGAGGGGCTGTCGGCGGAGGTGTCGTGGAGCCCGGCGCACCCGTGGCGCTCGTCGCTGGACGGCCGCAGCTCGGCGCAGCTGGCCGACGGCTACACCGCCGCCACCGGCCGCCAGTGGGTGCAGCCGCTCGGCCTGGCCCACGCGCTACTGGAGGTGGCGGTGGACGCGCTGCGGCGGGCCGGCGGGCCCGAGGACAAGTTCGCCCTGGCCGCGGCGGTGCGCGGCACCGACATCGACACCGTCGCCGGGCACGTGGCCTGGGTCGCCGGCCAGGCGGACCTGCCCAACGTGGCCAGGACCCCGCTGGTCGGCGGCCAGTGGCGGGGTGGGCGGCGCTGGCCGCTGGAGCTGGTGGTCGTCTCCAACGAGGCTCACCCGGAGATCCCAGCCGGCGGCACCCTGGAGCCGCTGTCGTAGCCGGCGGCGTGGCCGGGTTGCTCATCTCCGCGGCCGAGCGGCCGATGATCCACTACGTCATGACCGAGACCACCCTGGTCGAGCGCTACCAGGCCCTGCTGGCGTCGCTGCACGACGGCGCCCTGGTCGTCGACGCCGACGGCCTGGTGGTGGAGTGCGCCGAGCAGGCCGCGCGGCTGCTCGGCATGAAGGCCGCCGACCTGGTCGGCCGGCCCGCCGCGGAGGTGCTCGCCGCCGTCCAGTCCGACGGGACCCCGATCGAGCCCAGTGACTGCCCCTGGGAGGCCACCAGGCGCACCGGCAACCCGCAGCGGGACGTCGGCCTGCGCCTGGACGGCCCCGGCGGGCCGGCGCGGGTGTCGGTCAACACCGCTCCCGTTCCCGCCGGCGGGGACGGCG
>DASQWY010000373.1:0-15502 GCA_035640005.1 Actinomycetes bacterium | reverse complement strand
CGATCCGGGGCGCGCGCAGGGCCTCGCGGGCCATGGCGGGCAGCGCGGCCGCCGGCGGCGGGTCGCCGGCCGAGGTCGCGGTCGCCCAGCAGCCGCCGTCCGGCCCGCGGCGCAGCAGCAGGGCGGGGACGGTCAGCGCCCCCGGCCGGCCGGCGTCGAACGGCAGCGCCCCGACCGCCAGCGGGCCCAGGCCGCTGCCTTCCGGGTCGTCGAGGTCGGCGGCGCGCAGCAGCGCCGCGACCGCGGCGGCGGCCCGCTCCAGGCGGCCCGGGCCGGTGCCGACCGGCACCCGCGCGGCCACCCCGACCCCGCCCAGCTCGCCGGCTTGGCCCTTCCAGGCGAACCCGGCCGCGCCGCCGGCCGCCAGCAGGTCGCCCGGGTCGCGGTCCAGGGGGATGGTGCGGCAGCGCAGACGGGGGGGCTGCGCGGGGCGCCCGGCCCCGTGGGGTGCCGTCATGACGGCCATCCTAAGGGGTCCGCGCGGCTCACGCCGCGACGGCAGGTTCTCGGTGCCCCGGCGCGACCGTGACCGGACGGCGCTCAGGCGCCGACGCTGGGGGCGGCCAGCCGGCCGGCGCCGAGCTCCCGCGACAGGCCGCGGGCGGCCTCCTTGACCGCGGCGACCGCGGCGGCGGCCGGGCGGTCGCCGGGCAGCAGCCGCTCGACCGGGCCGGCCAGGCCGATGGCGCCGACCACCGCGCCCTGGTTGTCGAACAGGGCGGCGGCGACGCCGCCCTCGCCGACGATCGCCTCCTGCGCCTCGACCGCGACCCCGTCGCGGGCGACCTGGTCCAGCTCGGCGGCGAGCGCGTCCGGGTCGGTGCGGCTGCGGCCGGTGAGCCGGGGCAGCGGGCCGCCCAGCAGCTCCGCGCGGCGGGCGGGCTCCAGGTAGGCGACGATCGCCTTGCCGAGGGCGCACGCGTGCCACGGGATCGACGCGCCGACCTCGAGGATCTGCACGCTGTTGTCGGGCCGGAACACGTGGTGGACGATCAGCACGCTCGGCCCGTACAGCACGCCGACGTGCACCGCCTCGCCGGCCCGCCCGGCCAGCGAGTCGGCCCACAGCAGCGAGCGGGCGCGCAGCTCGTGGTTCTCCAGGAAGGCGTTGCCGAGCTGCAGCAGCGCCGGCCCCAGCCGGTACTTGCCGGTCTCCAGCTCCTGCTCGACGAACTGGTGCGCCTCCAGCGTCCGCAGCAGCCCGTAGACGGTCGCCTTCGGCAGGCCGATGCGCTCGGACAGCTCGGTGACGCCCAGCCGCCCGGGCGCCGACCCGAGCGCCCGCAGCACGCGGGCGGCGCGGCCGACCGACTGGATCATGGCCGCACCGCCGAGCCGCGTCCTGGCCCGTGCACGCCGGCGGCGAACCGCCGGGAGCGGTCGGCCAGCACGGCGTCCTCCAGGGCGGCGAACATCAGCGCCGTGGAGGTCGCCCCGGGGTCCTGGTGGCCGACGCTGCGCGGCCCGAGGTAGGAGGCGCGGCCCTTGCTGGCCTGCATGGGGATGGTGGCGCGCATCCCCTCGGCGGACGCCTCGCGCGCGCCGGAGACGGCGGTCTCCAGCGAGCCGCCGTTCCGGACGCCGAGCTCGTAGGCGGCGAGCCCCGGCGCGAACGCGTCCACCATGGTCTTCTCCCCCTCCGTGGCGGCGCCGACACGCTGGACGCCGTCCAGGGCGGCCCGCAGCGCCTCCCCCAGCCGCCGCCGCCCGAACTCCGGCTCGTCGCCGAGCACGTCGCCGGCCTGCAGGAACGCCGTGCCGTACAGCGGCCCCGCCGCGCCCCCGACGGTGGAGACGAAGCTGCGCCCCGCCGTCCGGAGCAGCTGGCCGGGGGTGGCGCCGTCGAGGCGTTCGATCCTGGCCATCACGACGGTGAAGCCGCGGTGCATGTTGACCCCGTGGTCGGCGTCGCCGATGGCGGCGTCGAGCTGGGTGAGGAAGTCGCGCTCGGCCGCCAGCCGGGCCGCGACCTCCTCGAGCCACAGGCGGACGCAGGCCGAGTCCACGTTTGCCGGCACCCCCGTCGCTCGGTGGAGGCCCATCCTAGCGCGCTCAGCTCCGGTCGTCCTTGACCTTGGCCATGCCGGCGGCTCCCCTGGCGGCGGCGTCGACCTCGTCCAGGCCGGAGCCGGTGCTGGCCTGCACCGCCCCGACCACTGCGCCCTCCACCACCGGCGCCTCCGAGATCCGCACCCGACCGCGCCGCTCGGGGTCGACCAGCTCGTCGATGGCAACCTGCGCCGACAGCACCGCCGAGCCGAGGTCGACCAGCAGCAGCACCCCGTCGCCGTCGTCGACCTCGGCGATCGCCGCGGCGATCAGGTTGGCGTCGGTGCCGATGCCGCCGTCGTCGGTGCCGCCGGCGGCGCGCATGCGGACCTCGCCCGCCATCTGGCCGGCCAGCTCGACCACGCCCTCGGCGATCTTGGCCGAGTGGGAGACCACCACCAGGCCGACGCTCACCCGCTTCCCTTCCTGTTCGATGATGCCGAACAGTGTGTGAAGCCATTACGGGCATGGCCGCCCGGGATGTCAAGAGTGAGCGCTTGGCGGCCCGGCCGCCCGGGACGCTAGCCGGCGCGGTCCTCGTACTTGAACGACAGCTTGACCCGCGCCCGGTAGGCCCGGACCTCGCCGCCCTCCAGCTGCATGTCGAGCTGGACGACCTCGGCGATGCGCAGGTCCCGGAGGGACTTGGAGGCGGTCGCGACCGCCTGGGCCGCCGCCTTCTCCCACGAGTCGGCGCTGGTCCCGACCAGCTCGGTCACCGCGTACACGCTGTCGGCCATGGCCCGTCCACCTCTCCGGTCCTGGGCGGCCGGGGGCCGGCCGCTCGTCGGCGTCAAGTTGGCCGCCGGCGTGGGCGCTGTCAAGCGCCGTCCCGCCCGCCGCGGAACTGCGCCCACAGCTGCTCCATGGTGGTGGAGCGGCCGGCCAGGTGGGCGGGGTCGCCGGGGCTGACGTTGACCGCCCGGACCACCCAGTCGCCGCCGGCGCCGAGGTCGAGCACGTTGAGGCAGGCCGGGGCCTGCTCCATGCCGCCGAACAGCTGCCGCCGGCCGCTGAGGGCGAACGACAGCAGCGCCCGGTTCACCCCGCCGTGCAGCACCGCCAGGGCGGTGTCCCAGGACGGGTCGGCGACCAGCCGGTCCAGGGCGGGCAGCACCCGGTCGAACAGGGCGTCGACGCTCTCGCCGCCCAGGAAGCGGGTCGCCCCGGGCACCACACCCCGGAACACCTGCAGGAAGGCGGCCTCCAGCTCCCCCTCGGGGATGGCGTCGAGCCGGCCCGGGGCGATCTCGCGCAGCTCGGGCCAGGCCTCGACGGTGGCGGTCGGGCCGGCGACCAGCCGGGCCGTCTCCACCGAGCGGGGCAGCCCGCTGCTCAGCACCCGGTCGAAGCGGACCCCGGCCAGGGCCGCCCTGGCCTGCTCGGCCTGCCGCCGCCCGGCGTCGGTGAGCGGCACGCCGTCCGGGGGCAGCGGCCGGCCCCGCTCGTCGAAGTAGGCCACCTCGGCGTGGCGCATCAGGTACAGCCGCCGCCGCGCCACCGCGCCTCCCTCCCCGGTCCGTCGGTCCCGGGCCACCGTACTATCGTGCCGGGCGCCGCTTGCGGAGGAGGCCAGGGATGCTGGAGCTGGGGATGACCCCGGAGGTGCGGGAGCTGCGCGAGAGGGTCCGGGCCTTCATGGACGAGCACGTCTACCCGGCCGAGCCCGTCTTCGAGCGCGAGGACGACGAGGCCGAGGCGCTGCTGAAACGGCTCCAGGGTGAGGTCAAGGCCGCCGGCATGTGGGCCCCGTTCATCGGCCCGGAGGCCGGCGGCAGCGGCCGCGGCTTCCTGCCGTACGTGTTCCTCAACGAGGTCATTGGCCGCAGCCACTGGGCGCCGCGGGTGTTCGGCTGCCAGGCGCCGGACACCGGCAACGCCGAGATCATCCACCTGTTCGGCACCCCCGAGCAGCAGCAGCGCTGGCTGCGGCCGCTGGTCGCCGGCGACATGCGCTCCTACTTCGCCATGACCGAGCCGGAGGTCTCCGGCGCCGACCCGACCGGGCTGCGCACCAGCGCCGTGCGCGACGGCGACCACTGGGTGATCGACGGGCACAAGTGGTTCTCCTCGGCCGCCGAGGGGGCGGCGTTCGCGATCGTGATGGCGGTCACCGACCCGCAGGCGCCGCCGCACCGGCGCACCAGCCAGATCATCGTGCCCGCCGACACGCCGGGCCTGCGGCTGCTGCGGGCCATCCCGGTCCTCGGCCACCGCGGGCGCGGCTGGAACACCCACTGCGAGGTGCGCCTGGAGGGGGTGCGGGTGCCGCTGGCCAACACCATCGGCGAGCCGGGCGACGGCTTCCGCATCGCCCAGAAGCGGCTGGGCCCCGGCCGCATCCACCACGTGATGCGCTGGCTCGGCCAGATGCAGCGGGCCTTCGAGCTGCTGTGCTCCTACGCGCTGTCCAGGGAGGCGTTCGGCGGGCCGCTCGCCGACAAGCAGACGGTGCAGACCTGGATCGCCGACTCGGCCGCCGAGATCCAGGCCTGCCGGCTGCTCACCCTGGACGCCGCCGCCAAGATCGACGCCGGCGACGAGGCCCGCGTGGAGGTGTCGGCGATCAAGTTCCACGCCGCCCGGGTGCTGCACGACGTCATCGACCGGGCCGTGCAGGTGCACGGCGCCCGCGGCCTGACCGACGAGACCCCGCTCGCCAGGATGTACCTGCAGGCGCGGGCGGCGCGCATCTACGACGGCCCCGACGAGGTCCACCGCATGGTGGTGAGCCGCCGCGTCCTCAAGGCGTTCCGGGAGGGGACGGTGTGGGACTTCGCCGAGGGCGGCCCCCGGCCGGCGAGCCGCTGAGGGCCGCCACCGGGTGCTACCGTGGCGCCGCATACCATGCGAGCGCGGCCACGGCTGCCACGGCCACCACGGGATCCCCGTGGTGGCCGTATGCTGCTGTGTGATCATCTGCCAGGTTCGGCCGGTCACCAGGGGGGTGCCGGATGCCGCCGGAGTCGCCAGACCACGACCAGCAGGCTGTCTACCAGCCGCAGCAGCAGAACCCACAGCTCGACGCCATGCGGCGCTACGTCGAGGGCCTCGGCAGGGAGGCCGACGAGCAGCAGCCCGCGCCGCGCCCGCCGCGCGCCTGGCTGCTGATCGCGGTGGCCCTGTCCACCGTGACCCTGCTGGTCGGGATCGGGGTCGGCCTGGCCGTGCGGCCGGGGCGGGCCGAGCCGGCCGCCGCCCAGCAGCCCAGCACCACCGCCGCCTCCGCCCGCGGCCAGGTGGCGACGCCGGAATGCAAGGACGCCGTCGACCGGGCCAACCAGAGCCTGGCCATCGCCGCCAGCGTCGAGGGGTCGCTGGCCGAGCACACCAAGATCATGAACGACCTGCTGCACGGCAAGATCTCCGCGCAGGCCGCGATCACCCAGGGCATGCCGTCGCTGATCGCGGGGGCGAGCCAGTCGGGCAGGTTCGACGCGGCGCTGGCCGACTACCGCAACGTGGTCGCCCAGTGCCGGCTGCGCTCGCCCTGACCCGCCCGGGTCGGGCTCAGCCGCGCAGGGCGCTCCCGGCGGTCCAGGCCGCCCAGGACAGGTTCCAGTCGACCGTCCCGAACGAGCGGCCGGGCTTCTTGGGCGAGCCGACCACCTCGACCACGTCGCCGCGTCTGGCCAGCTTGAAGAACCAGGTGGCGTCCTCGGTGGAGAGGTTCACGCAGCCGTGGGAGACGTTGGCGTTGCCCTGCGAGGCCACCGACCAGGGCGCGGCGTGCACGAACTCGCCGGAGTCGGAGATCCGCACCGACCAGAACACGTGCTCGTAGTAGCCGTCGGGCGAGTCGCGCGGGATGCCGACGGTGGCCGAGTCCATCAGCTCGTCCTGGGCCTTCGAGACCACGAAGTGCACGCCGTTGGTGGTCGGGTACTTCTCGCGGCCGGTGGAGACGGGCAGCACCTTGAGGGTGTGGCCGCCCGAGGTGACCTTCATCCGGTGGGTGTTCACGTTCACGATGCTGACGTGGCGGTCGCCGATCCGGAAGCGGACGGTCCGGTCGGCCACCCCCCAGACGCCCTGGCCGGCGTCCACGCCGGCCAGGCGGGCCGCCAGGGTGACCTGGGCGCCGGCGGGCCAGTAGCTGCGTGGCCGGTAGTGGACCTCCCGGTCGTTGAACCAGTGCCAGGCGCCCTTGACCGGCTTGGAGGAGGCGACCTGCAGGTGGCGCTCCACCGCGGCCCGGTCGGCGACCGGCTGGTTGAACCAGACGCCGATCGGCAGGCCGACCCCGACCGTCTCGCCGTCCAGCGGCATGATGCTGGCGCGTAGCTGGGCCACCGGCCGCAAGGTGGTGAAGCTGCTGACCCGGCGGGTCGGCGACCCCGCCCCGTTGACCGCCTCGACGACCAGGCGGTAGCGGGTCGCCGGCGCCAGCGCGCCGGTGCTGGCCCAGGAGCGGCCGCCGTGCAGCAGCAGCCCGGGCAGGCGCTGGCCGGCGGGGTCGGTGACCCGCACCGAGCGGATGCGGCCGCCCTCGACCGCCACCTTCGCCTGGGCGTCGAGGGCCACGCCGCGGGCGCCGTTGCGGGGCAGCACGGTGACCCGCGCCGGCGGGGTGGTCGGCGCGGCGCCGTGGGCGACCGCCCGCAGCGCCCCGGCCACACCGCCGCCGTGGCCGGCCAGCCTGGCCAGCCCGACGCCGGCGAGCGCCACCACCAGGACGCCCACCAGGACCGCGACCAGCAGCAGCGGCCGCCTGGTCACGTCCGGAAAGCGCACACGGTGCACGGCTGCTCGATCCCCCTTCCGTACCTCGCCCGTGGCCGAGTCTACCCGCGGGGTCTGGCCCGTGACCCGGCCGATGCCGAACCGTTGGCCTGGCAGCTGCCGGTTCCGGCCCCGCCATCCGCTTTGGTGGGGTCGGCCGGACCGGCCAGGCCGGACTCCCCGGGCGCCGTCGGCGCTCAGGCGCGCTGGCGCTCGTCCCGCTGCCGGACCAGCTCCTCGACCGCGCTCGGCAGCGTCGTCTCGAAGTCGATCAGCTTCGCCCACGTCGGGGTCACGACGATCCGGACCATGCCGTCGTAGAGCGAGCGGATCTCGGCCTCCCACTCGACCCGTTGCGCGGGCGTCATCTGGTAGGCGCCGGTCGCCTTGAGGTACTCGTCCGGGATGCCATCGACGACGTCCAGCTCGGCCCGACCGCGGATGAGCAGGATCTTGGGCGGGTGCACCTCGGTGTCGATCGTCAGGGCAACCGTCGGGTTGTTGCGCAGGGCCTGGAGCTTCGGGGCGTTCTTCGGAGTGCACATGACGATCTCCGAGCCGTTCCAGGTGAAGATGATCGGGACGTTGCGGGGTGTGCCGTCCGGGGCGACGTAGGCCAGGCGGGTCACGTCGCGGGCCAGCAGCTCCTGGCTGATCGGTCGGTGCAGGACCTCGGCGATCTCGTTCGGTTGCACGGTCATCCCTCCTGTTGTCGTTTTCCTGGTCCGCGCAGCGACCATCGGACCGTAGCGCGCTCGACGGTCGTGACTGGTGGCGTCTCACGCGGATGCACCACCGCGACCTGGGGTTGGACAGCCCGATGAGCACCACCCAACTGGCATCGGTGACCGGGTTCGCCGTCGGCGCGGTGGGCAACCACCTCAAGATCCTGCTGGACGCACAGCTGGTGCGCCGCCGCCGCGCCGGACGGTCGGTCCTGTACTACCGCACGCCCGACGGCGACCGCCTGCTACGCGCCGCCACCCACAACGGCACAACCACCGACACCCCACCCGGGTGAGCATCCTCCAGCTTCTCTGCACCTACTCAGGGGGAGCCGGGCAGCCACCTCACCATGATCAGGCACGGGTGTCCGGCCCACAGGTCGTTCGTCTCCTCCAGTGGAAGAAAGCCGACGGCCTGGTAGAACGCCCGAGTGCGGGCGTAGCCCTGATCCGGATGCGTCGCTCCCAGTGTCTTGACCTGGAGCACCCGGCAGCCGTCGCTGCTGAGGTCTGCCACGACGGTGGCGAGGAGTGCCCGGCCAACCCCTCGCCGGTGCCACGACGGGGCAACCGCCATCAGGTGGATCTCTGCCGCCTCGGGAAAGTGCCGCCGGTACAGCAAGACGCCAATGGGCTCGGTGCCGGAGTGGGCAACAAGTCCGGGCAGGCGGGTCGCGGATCCTACGTATTCCGCATTGGCCTCCGGGATCCCGAACCACGACGGGAGCAGGTCAAGGAGACGCTTGGTCGTGGCCGCCAAGCCGGCCGAACCGGCGACCCGCGAGATCCGGTACGCCGCGTCGTCCACGCCGGAAGCATCCCAGCCGCGGCAACGCCTGGCCACCGATTTCCGCTCCGTGACCAGCCGACGCATGGCTCGCGTGGTTGGGCTCGCTCTGTGCTGGGCCGACCATCACGACCTGCTGCCCGAACGCCCGGACAGCACCCGCAGCAGGGCGACGGCGAAGGCGGCGAAGGCGACCAGGGACACCAGCCCGCCCGACAGGTACTGGCCGGCCCCGGTGGAGCGGCCGAGGGCCAGCTCCCCCAGGCCCTGCAGCAGCAGCGCGGCGGCGGCGACGCCGAACAGGCTGGCCCCGACGGTGGCGGCGAAGCCGTCCGGCAGCGCGGCGCCGGCGGCGCGGCGGCGCAGCCGCGGCCCCAGCCGCCACCACGCGGCGAGCAGCAGCAGGCCGAGCACGCCGGCGTCGACGCGGTAGCCGACCACCTCGTCGAAGTGGTGGGCGGCGGCCGCGCCCTGGCAGCCGCCGGCCTCCGGGTGGTACTCGGCGAAGTCGGCGCAGCGGTCCGGGGTGTAGGTGACCCCGGGCGGGTCGCCGGCGACGAAGCCCTCGCCGAAGGCGGCGCCCATGCCGGCCGCCAGCAGGCCGCTGGCACCGACGGCGACCAGGCCGATCCCGCCGACCAGGGCGAGGGCGAGCGCCAGCTGGGTCAGCACGGGGGCGAGGGTGCCGGCCGCGCGTCGCATACCTAGCGATGCTAGGCTTAGCCGAACGGGGACGTCAAGTCATTCGAGCTGGGCGGCGAACTCCCGCACCGCCGAGGCCGCGCCCCGCTCGCCGCGGGTGAGGCGGCGGTAGACCAGGAAGCCGAGACCCACCGCCAGCAGCGACGACAGCAGCATGATGGTGGCCAGGGCGTTGAGGGCCGGGGTGGGGGTGGCGCGGGCGCTGTTGTAGATCTTCACCGACATCGGCTCGCTGGAGGCGTCGGCTGACAGGTAGCGGACCAGCACGAAGTCGTCGATCACGTCGGCGAACACCAGCACCGCGCTGGCCAGGATCGCCGGCGCCAGCAGCGGCAGCAGCACGTGGCGCACGGCCCGCACCGGCGAGGCGCCCAGGTCCATGGCGGCCTCCTCGAACTCGCGGCCGATCGACAGCAGCCGCGCCCGGCAGATGATCACCGGGTAGGAGAGCTGGAAGGTGACCAGGCCGAGCAGCTGGGCGCTGGTGCCGAGGTAGACGAACCTGAGCAGGTTGGTGATCAGGAACAGCAGCGCCACCGCCAGCACGATCTCCGGCAGCACGAACGACAGCAGCATCTGGAAGTTGAAGGCGGCCGCCACCCGCCCGCGCCAGCGGTCGATGCCGATGGCGAAGGCGACCCCGAGCGGCACCGCCACCGCGGTGGCCACCACCGCCAGGCGGATGCTGTGGAACAGCGCCCGGTGCAGCTCGGGGTCGTGCCACACCGACAGCAGCGGGTCCTTCCAGTACCAGCGCAGCGAGAAGCCCTGCCAGGCGCTGCGGGACCGGCCGGCGTTGAACGAGAACCACACCGCGATCGCCACCGGCACGATCGACCACGCCAGGTACGCCCAGGTGAGCGCCTCCAGCAGCCGGGGCTTGCGCCAGGGATTGCGCAGCCAGTTCATCCGGCGCCCTCCCGGGCGGCGCGCGCGGTCGACCAGGTGTAGCTGAGCATCGGCACCAGCAGCAGCACCATCAGCACCAGCACCAGCGCGGCGCCCTGGGCGCCCTGGCCGGGCGTGCCGACCGCGTCGTTGATCAGGTTGCCGAGCATCGAGGTGCGCGGCGACCCCGACAGCAGGTCGTCGGTGAAGTAGTCGCCGAACCTCGGCAGGGCGGTGATCACCAGGCCGGCGAGGATCGCCTGGCGCGACAGCGGCAGGGTCACCAGCCGGAAGGCGCGGGCACGGCTGGCGCCGAGGTCGCGGGCGGCCTCCAGCAGGTTGGGGTCGACGCGGTCCAGCCCGGCGAACAGCGGCAGCACCATGTAGGGGATGTAGCCGTAGACCAGGCCGAGCACCACCGTCAGCGGCTGGCCCGCCAGCCACGGGAACGGCTGGCCGAGCACGCCGGCCGCCACCAGCGCCCGGTTGACCAGCCCGTCGCCCTCCAGCAGGTTGACCCAGGCGAGCATCCGCATCATGTAGCTGACCCAGAACGGGGCGATCAGCAGCACCAGGAACAGGCCCTTGCGGCGGCCGCCGTAGCGGGCGACGAAGTAGGCGACCGGGTAGGCCAGCAGCAGGCAGGCCGCCGAGGCGACCCCGACGAACAGGAGGGTGCGCACGAACGCCGGGCCGAGGAAGCCGTGCGGGCCGAGCAGCCGCTCGGCCAGCAGCCGCAGCTGGGTCGGGTCCCACTCCAGCGGGTTCCAGACCGGCACCGGCTCGCGGAACAGCGGGTCGACGGTGCCGAAGGCGATCGCCAGCACCACGTAGAACGGCAGCAGGAACAGCAGCAGCAGCCAGGCCATGCCGGGGGCGGCGAAGGCCGGCCAGAACCAGCGCGGGTACCAGGCGCCGGCCGGCTCGGCACGGGACCGGCGGCGGCGCCGGGCGGCCGGAGGAGCGGTGGCGGTCACCGCTCAGGCCCCGGCCTTGAACTCCTGCCAGGCCGCGTGCCAGAGGCTGTCGACGTCGGGGGCCAGCTCCAGCTCGCGGAAGCCGCTGTCGAAGTAGTCCGGCAGCACGGTGGTGGGCTTGAGGTTGGCCGGGATCAGCTCCTGCTGGACCAGCTTGGCCGGGTCCAGCTTGGTCTGCGGCGGCTGGTAGCCGTTCCAGCCCATGTTCTCGAGCGCGACGTCGTAGTCGAGCAGGTGGTCGAGGAACAGGTGGCCGAGGACCGGGTTCCTGCCCGAGCGCAGCAGCACGATCAGGTCGCTGTTGACGGCGCCGCGCCCGTCGGGCGGGAACCAGTAGCGGATCACCCCGGCGCTCTGGCCCTTCGGCATGTAGTACTGGGCGTTGACCATGTCGCCCGACCACGCCTGGGTGACCCAGGTGCGCCCCTCCGGCAGGTCGACGTAGTCGTTGGTGCTGACCAGCGGCCGGATCTTCTTGGCCAGGTCGACCAGCTGGTCGCGGGCCAGGTTGATCTGGTCGGGGTTGCCGGTGTTCAGGTCGGTGATGCCGTTCTTCAGCAGCACCATGCCGATGGCCTCGCGGTAGTCGTCGAGGATGCCGACCTTGCCCCTGAGCCGCTGGTCCCACAGCACCGCGTAGGGGTTGGCCTGCTTGGCGACGTCCGGGACGCCCTTGTCGGTCCGCCAGGCGATGCCGGTGGTGTAGACGGTGTACGGCACCGAGTAGCGCCAGCCCTGGTCGTAGAAGGGGTTCTGGAAGACCGGCCAGACCTGGCCGATGTTGCCGAGGTAGGAGTGGGTGAGCGGGCGCACGTAGTTGCGCTGGATCAGCTTGCCGAGCACGTCGTAGGTGGGGAACAGCACGTCGAAGGCGACCTGGCCGGAGCGGATCTTGGCGATCGCCTCGCTCATGGTGGCGTAGGTGGAGACCTGGACCTTGACCCCGTAGGCCTTGTACCTCTTCTCGAAGTCGCTGACGACCTTCTTGTAGATGTAGTCGGTCCAGTTGTAGACCTTGAGGGTGGCGTTCCGTTCGGGCGCCAGGCCGTCGGCGATCGGCTTGTTGTCGTCGCGGATCGGCCAGGTGACCGGGTGGCTGGGGCTGGCCAGCTGGATGGCGCCGCCGGCCGCGCCCCCTCCCCCGCCGTTGCCGCCGCCGCCGCAGCCGGCCAGCACCACGCCGCCCGACAGGGCCAGGAACGCCCGCCGGCTCATGCGGCCGGTGGGTGGGAGGGGGTCCCGCGCCATCGCTCCTCCTACAGTCCAAGGGCCGCCGCGCGATGGCTTGCGCGCGCCCCGAACGCTACAATGAACTGAACATTCAGTCAATGTTCTGGCCGGGGGGCGCCGTGGCGAGCAGCTACCCGATGTCCGAGGCGGACCGCGCCATCCAGGCGACCGCCCGCGCCTTCGTCGACGAGCTGGTGCCCTGGGAGGTCGAGGCGGAGCTGCACGGCGGCGAGCTGCCCGAGGAGGTGGTGGCGGCCCACCACCGCCGCGTCGCCGAGCTGGGCCTGGGGGCCGTGAACATGCCGAGGGAGCTCGGCGGCGGCGGCTTCACCGCCTTCCAGCAGGTGCTGGTCCAGGAGCAGGTCGGCAGGGTCACCAACGCGCTCGGCTGGGTGGTCCACACGCCGGCGTCGTGGCTGCCGTCGGTGGCCACCGCCGAGCAGCTGGAGCGCTGGGTGCTGCCCTGCATCCGCGGCGAGCGCCGCGAGTGCTACGCGATCACCGAGGAGGGCGCCGGCTCCGACGTCGACGGCATCCGCGCCACCGCCCGGCGCGACGGCGACCGCTACGTGCTCGACGGGGTGAAGTGGCACGTGACCTCCTTCAACCTCGCCGACCACGTGTTCTTCCAGGGCCGGCTGGCCGGCGGCCCCAACGGCGGCGCCCACGCCATGTTCGTGGTCGACGTCGACACCCCCGGCGTCCGGGTGGTCCGCACCCCCGCTTACAGCCACACCATCGCCCACCACCACCCGGTGGTCGCCTTCGAGGGCGTGACCGTGCCGGCCGGGCAGCTGGTCGGCCGCGAGGGCGACGGCATGCGCTTCGCCTACGGGTGGTTCCGCTACGAGCGGCTGATGATCGCCGCCCGCGCGCTGGGCGCCGCCGAGCGGCTGATCGAGGAGGCGACCGCCTTCGCCCGCGAGCGCCACGCCTACGGCCGGCCGATCTTCGACTACCAGGCCGTGCAGTTCATGCTGGCCGACTCCCTCACCGAGCTGTGGGCGGCCAGGCTGATGACCTACCGCACCGCCCAGGGCATCGACGAGGGCCTGGACGTGAAGGTCCAGCACGCGCAGTGCTCGATGGCCAAGCTGTACGCCTCGGAGATGGCGGGCAGGGTCGCCGACCGGGCCGTGCAGGTGTTCGGCGGCCGCGGCTACATGCGCGAGAACGTCGCCGAGCGCTTCTACCGGGAGCTTCGGGTGGACCGCATCTGGGAGGGCACCTCGGAGATCCAGCGCGCCATCATCGCCGACCAGCTCGCCAAGCGGGGCGTCGCCCGGCTGGTGGGATAGGAGTGCAGCCCATGCCCGTGGCCACCGGAACCCGCCTGGACCAGCTGATCGCCACCCAGGAGCGGATCTTCCTGGAACGCCAGCCGCGCTCGCGGTCGCTGCTGGAGCGGGCCAGGCGCTCGCTGGCCGGCGGGGTCACCTCCAGCTGGCAGATCGCCAGGCCCCAGACGGTCTGGATCGACCGCGGCGCCGGCGCGCACGTGTGGGACGCCGACGGCACCGACTACGTCGACCTGCACAACGGCTACGGGGTGATGCTGGTCGGCCACGCGCACCCGCGGGTGGCGTCGGCGGTCGCCGAGCGGGCGCGGCGCGGCACCCACTTCGCGCAGCCGACCGAGGAGGCGATCGACGTCGCCGAGGAGCTGGCGCGCCGCTTCGGCCTGCCGCTGTGGCGCTTCGCCAACTCCGGCACCGAGGCGACCATGGACGCGGTCCACCTGATGCGGGCGATCACCGGCCGGCCCCGGATCATCAAGGTCGAGGGTGCCTACCACGGCCACCACGACTCGGTGCAGGTGTCGGTGTACCAGGAGCTGGAGGAGCTGGGGCGGGCCGAGCGGCCGGCCAGCGCGCCGGCCAGCGCCGGCATCCCGGCCGCGATCACCGAGCTGACCTCGGTGGTGCCGTTCAACGATCTGACCGTGGTCGAGCGGGTGCTGGCCGAGCACCCGGGCGAGGTGGCCGGCATGCTGCTGGAGCCGGTGATGATGAACGCCGGCATCATCCCGCCCGAGCCCGGCTACCTGGCGGGGCTGCGCGAGCTGCTGCACCGCCACGGCGCGCTGCTGGCCTTCGACGAGGTCAAGACCGGCCTGACGGTCGCCCCGGGCGGCGCCTGCGAGCGCTACGGGGTCCGGCCCGACATCGTCTGCCTGGCCAAGGCGTTCGGCGGCGGGCTGGCCACCGCCGCCATCGGCGGCACCGAGCAGGTCATGGGCGCGATCGTCGACGGCACCTACGACCAGGTCGGCACCTTCAACGGCAACCCGCTGGCGATGGCGGCGGCTCGCGCGGCCATCTGCGAGGTGCTCACCCCGGCGGCCTACCGGCACCTGGACCGGCTGCGCGAGCTGCTGGTCGGCGGCCTGGAGGCGACCATCGCCGCCAGCGGCCTGGCCGCGCACGTGGTCGCGGTCGGCGCCAAGGGCTGCGTCACCTTCTCGCCGACGCCGGTCCGCAACTACCGGGAGTTCCTGGCGATCGACGACCGCTGGAGCCACTGCCACTGGCTGTTCCAGCACAACGGCGGCGTGTTCCTGCCGCCGTGGGGCAAGGCCGAGCAGTGGCTGGTGTCGGTGCAGCACACCCCGGCGGACGTGCGCCGCTTCCTCGACAACTTCGCCGCCTTCGCCGAGGCGGTACGCTCCTGAGCACCATGGCGGGTGGCGAGGTCCGGCTCGTCGGGCTGGTCAAGCGCTTCGACGAGGTCACCGCGGTCGACGGCATCGACCTGCAGATCGCCGGCGGGGAGTTCTTCTCCCTGCTGGGCCCCTCCGGCTGCGGCAAGACCACCAGCCTGCGGCTGATCGCCGGCTTCGAGCAGCCGACCGCCGGGCGCATCCTCCTGGACGGGGTCGACATGGCCCGCACCCCGCCGCACCGGCGCCGGGTCAACACCGTGTTCCAGAGCTACGCGCTGTTCCCGTTCCTGAACGTGCGCGACAACGTCGCCTTCGGCCTGCGCTTCGCCGAGGTCGGCAAGGCCGAGGCCAGGCGGCGGGTCGCCGAGGCGCTGGCGCTGGTGCGGCTGGAGGGCCTGGAGCGGCGCCGGCCGGCGCAGCTGTCCGGCGGCCAGCAGCAGCGGGTCGCCCTGGCCAGGGCGCTGGTGCTGGACCCATCGGTGCTGCTGCTGGACGAGCCGCTCGGCGCGCTGGACGCGCAGCTGCGCAAGGCGCTGCAGCTGGAGCTGAAGGCGCTGCAGGAGACGGTCGGGATCACCTTCGTGTACGTCACCCACGACCAGGAGGAGGCGCTGACCATGTCGGACCGGCTGGCGGTGATGAACGCCGGCCGGATCGAGCAGCTCGGCACGCCGAGAGAGCTGTACGAGCAGCCGGCCACCCGCTTCGTGGCCGACTTCCTCGGCACCTCCAACATCATCGGCGGCCGGGTCGAGCGCGA
>DASQWY010000372.1:0-11540 GCA_035640005.1 Actinomycetes bacterium | reverse complement strand
ACGACGTGACCCTCGCGGGCCTGCACGGCTCCTCCAGCGCGACCATCCTGGCGGAGGGGCCGGGCGGCAGCGCCCTGATGCTGGCCCGCTTCCCCGCCGGGGAGCCGACCCCGGTCCACGACCACAACTCGTTCGGGGTCCTGTGCGTGGTCCGCGGCCACGACCGGTACCTGCGCTGGGAGCGGCTGGACGACGGCGGCGACCCGGCCAGGGCCGAGCTGCGGCTGGCCGAGGAGCGCGCGCTCGGCCCCGGCGACCTCGGCGAAGCCGGCGTCGCCGGCGCCGTGCCGCTCCAGCAGGCGCTCGGCCTCGACGACGAACGCCTCAGGCGTGTAGCCCTGCCCCATGCGCCTACTGTCCCAGAAAACCAGGAGGCCGGGCCACCCCCCGGGGCCCGGCCCTGCTGGTCGGTGCTGTCAGCGCCCTGGCGCCAGCATCGAGGCCTCGTCCAGGGCCTCGTACAGCTCGCGTGCGGCGGCCGAGTCGAAATCGCGTCGGGCCTCGCGGGCCAGCTTGCGCTGTTGCCACCAGGTGGCGAGGTCTCGGAGCCGCATGGTCCCCCTCCTGCTGCTCGGGCGCGTTTCGACGTGAGCAGCATCGACCATGCAGGTAACGAACCGGCCCCGGACGGTCACCGGACCGGCCACGTTTCGTCACGGAACGGCATCGGTCGGTGGCCGGCCGTCAGCGGGTGAACGCGCTCTCGCCGGTGAGCTCGCGGCCGACGATCAGCGACTGGATGGCGTCGGTCCCCTCGTAGGTGTAGACGGCCTCCATGTCGGCCTGGTGCCTGGCGACGTGGTGCTCCAGCAGGATGCCGTTGCCGCCGAGCAGGTCGCGCGCGTCGGCCACCACCCGGCGGGCGCCGGCGGCGGCGTGCAGCTTGGCCAGCGAGGCCATGGCGTCGGTCATCGCCCCCGCCTCCGCCAGCCGCGACAGCCGCAGGCACAGCAGCTGCATGGCGGTGAGCTCGGCGAGCATGCCGGCCAGCTTGGCCTGGACGAGCTGGAAGGCGGCCAGGGGCGAGCCGAACTGCTCCCGCTCCCGCACGTAGGCGAGCGCCGCCTCGTAGGCGGCGGCCGCATGGCCGACGGCCTCCCAGGCGACCCCGTGGCGGGCGCCGCGCAGCACCTTGGCGGTGTCGCCGAAGCCGGCCGCGCCGGCCAGCCGGTTGGCGGCCGGCACCCGGGCCCCGTCGAGGGTGACCTCGGCCTGCCACACGGCCCGCTTGGCCGTCTTGCCGGTCATCACGCTGGCCGCCAGCCCCGGCGTGCCCTTCTCGACCACGAAGCCGCCGATCGCGCCGTCGTCGTCGCGCGCCCAGACGATCACCAGGTCGGCGATTGACGCGTTGCCGATCCAGCGCTTGGTGCCGTCGAGCACGTAGGCGTCGCCGTCGCGGCGGGCGCGGGTCTCCAGGGCGACCACGTCCGACCCGTGGGCCGGCTCGGTCAGCCCGAAGGCGCCGATCAGCTCCATGCGGGCCATGGCCGGCAGCCAGCGCCGCCGCTGCTCCTCGGAGCCGAGCAGGGCGATCGAGCCCATGGCCAGGCCGGAGTGGACCCCGAAGAAGGTGCAGACGCTGCCGTCGGCCCGCGCCAGCTCCATGCCGACCAGGCCGGTCGCCAGCGGCGACAGGCCGGGGCAGCCGTAGCCGCGGATGGTGCCGCCCGCCAGGCGCAGGCCAGCCAGCTTCGGCACCAGCTCGAAGGGGAACTCGGCCCGCTCCCAGTAGTCGTTGATGATCGGCAGGACCTCCTTGTCGCAGAAGGCGCGCACCCGGTCGCGGACCACCCGCTCCTGGTCGCCGAGCAGCTCGTCGATCCGGTAGAAGTCAGTCGGTGAACTGTGCATGTCGCGGTCCCTTCCTTCGCCGGTCACCTCCCGGGTACCACCGGATTTCGGCCGTAAAATTCGCGGCGCTTATTCCTCGACACCGACGTCGGCGTCACCTCGGGGTTCCCGGGTGCGCTACCCTTGCGGGGCCGCTTCAGCCCGGGAGGTGCAAACGACGTGACCAGCTCGATCCGCCGCGTCGCCGTGCTCGGCGCCGGCACCATGGGCGCGGCCATCGCCGCTCACGCTGCCAACGCCGGCCTGGAGGTGGACCTGCTCGACATCGCCCCCGACCCGGCCTCCGGCGAGGACCGGGACGCGGTCGTGCGGGCCGGCTTCGAGCGCATGCGGGCCGCCCGCCCCGCCGCCCTGGCGGCCGCCAGCGTCGCCGAGCGCATTCGCCTGGGAAATTTCGACGACGATTTCGGCCGCCTGGCCGCGGCCGACTGGATCGTCGAAGCGGTCGTGGAGCGCCTGGAGCCGAAGCGGGCGCTGCTGGAACGGGTCGAGGCGGTCGCCGCGCCCGCGGCGGTGGTCAGCTCCAACACCTCCGGCATCCCCCTGGCCAGCATCGCCGAGGGCCGCTCGGCCGGCTTCCGGCGCCGCTTCCTCGGCACCCACTTCTTCAACCCGCCCCGCTACCTCAAGCTGGTGGAGCTGATCCCCACCGGCGACACCGACCCCGAGGTGCTGGAGCGGATGCGCGCCTTCGTCGAGCGGGCGCTCGGCAAGGGCGCGGTGGTCGCCAAGGACACCCCGAACTTCATCGCCAACCGGCTCGGCAGCTTCTCCGGCATGCACGACATGGCCTACGCCTTCGAGCACGACTACTCGATCGAGGAGGTCGACGCGCTCACCGGGCCGCTGCTGGGGCGGCCCAAGACGGCCAGCTTCCGCCTGGCCGACCAGGTCGGCCTCGACGTGATGGTAGGGGTGGCCGACAACCTGTACGAGCTGGCCCCCGCCGACGAGAGCCGCGAGGTCCTGCACGCCCCCGCCCCGCTCCGGCGGATGCTGGAGGCCGGCCGCCTCGGCAACAAGACCGGCGGCGGCTTCTACCGGCGGGGGACGCGCGACGGGCGCACCGTCTTCGACGTGCTCGACACCGACACGATGGAGTACCGGCCGGCGGCCAGCCCGGACCTGCCGGTGGTGGAGGCCGCCGGCGAGCGCAGGGACCTGGGCGAGCGCCTGCGCTACCTGCTCGACCGGGCCGACGAGGACCGCGGCGCCCGCCTGGTGCGCGACACCCTGCTGCCGGGCCTGGCGTACGCCTCCCGGCGCATCCCCGAGGTCGCCGACTCGCTGGTGGAGGTCGACCACGCGATGGAGTGGGGCTTCGGGCACCAGGCCGGGCCGTTCCGCACCTGGGACCTGCTCGGCGTCCGCGAGGGGGCCGAGCGCATGCGGGCGATGGGCCTGGAGGTGGCCGGCTGGGTCGACGAGCTCCTGGCCGCCGGCCACGATTCGTTCTACAAGGACGGGACCGTGTGGAGCCCGCTGGCGCGCGCCTACGAGCCGGTCGCCGTCGACCCCGACGCGATCGACCTGGCGCGGCTGCGCGCCGACGGGCACGAGGTCGCCGGCAACCCCTCGGCCAGCCTGGTCGACCTCGGCGACGGGGTGCTGTGCCTGGAGCTGCACCCGCCGGCGAACGCCATCGACGCGGGCGTGCTGGAGCTGGGCGCCCGCGCGCTGCAGGAGCTGGAGCAGGGCCCCTGGGCCGGGCTGGTGGTCGCCAACCAGGGCCGCAACTTCTGCGTCGGCGCCAACCTCGGCGAGGTCGGCATGACCGCCTACCAGGGCGCCTTCGACCAGGTCGAGCAGGGCGCCAAGGCGCTGCAGGAGCTGCTGATGGGCTTCCGCTTCGCCTCCAAGCCGGTGGTGGCCGCCCCCCACGGCCAGACCCTCGGCGGCGGCGCCGAGATCGTGATGCACGCCGACCGGGTGGTGGCCGCCCTGGAGACCTACCTCGGCCTGGTGGAGGTCGGGGTCGGCCTGGTCCCGGCCGGCGGCGGCTGCAAGGAGCTGCTGCGCCGGCTGGTCAGCCCGCCGATGCGCGCCGCCCCCGGCGCGCCGCCGCTGCCGTTCGTGCAGCGGGTGCTGGAGACGGTCGGCACGGCCAAGGTGGCCACCTCGGCGCTGGAGGCGCGCGAGCTCGGCTTCCTCGACGAGCACGACCTGGTGGAGCTGAACGGCGAGCACCTGGTCGCGGTCGCCAAGCGGGAGGTGCTGGACCTGGCGCCGGGCTACCGGCCGCCCGCGCGGGAAGCGTCGGTCTACGCCGCCGGCCTGCCGGTGCTGGCCGCGCTGGAGATCGGCCTGCAGACCCTGGTCTGGGCCGGGCAGGCCAGCGAGCACGACGTCGTGATCGGCCGCAAGCTGGCCCGCGTGCTCTGCGGCGGCGAGCTGTCGGCCGGCCAGTGGGTCGGCGAGGACCACGTCCTGGCCCTGGAACGCGAGGCGTTCCTGGAGCTGTTGCACGAACCGAAGACCATGGAACGCATCCAGGCGATGCTCACCACCGGCAAGCCGCTGCGGAACTAGGAGCAGCCATGAAGGAAGCAGTCATCGTCGCGGGCGCGCGGACCGCCGTCGGCCGGGCGCCCAAGGGGGCCCTGCGGGCCAGCCGGCCGGACGACCTGGCCGGCGCGGCCATCGCCGAGGCGCTGCGGCGGGCCGACGGGCTCGACCCGGCCGAGGTCGAGGACGTGATCCTCGGCTGCGCCGTCACCGAGGGCACCCAGGGCCTGAACGTGGCCCGGATCTCCGCCCAGCGGGCGGGCCTGCCCGAGTCCGTGCCCGCCCAGACCGTGAACCGCTTCTGCTCCTCCGGCCTGCAGACGATCGCCAACGCCGCCGAGCGGATCATGGCCGGGTTCGCCACCATCGTGGTGGCCGGCGGCACCGAGCACATGTCCTCCACCCCGACGCCGCCGCCGTCGTTCTCGCCCAACCCGCGGACGGTCCGCGGCTACCCCGAGTACTACATGAGCATGGGCCTGACCGGCGAGCGGGTCGCCGAGAAGTGGGGCGTCTCCCGGGAGGACCAGGACGCCTTCGCGCTCCGCTCCCACCAGCTGGCCGCCAGGGCGGTCGACTCCGGCCTGTTCGACCCGGAGATCGTCCCGTTCCCGGTGCGGCTGGACTGGGTCGGCGACGACGGCCGGCCCGGGCACAGCGACACCGTGTTCGCCCGTGACGAGGGGCCGCGCCGGGACACCTCCGCCGAGGCGCTCGCCGGCCTCAAGCCGGTCTTCAAGCAGGGCGGCACGATCACCGCCGGCAACTCCTCGCAGCGCAGCGACGGGGCGGCCGCGGTGGTGGTGATGGAGCGCGGCCGCGCCGAGCGGCTCGGCCTGCGGCCGCTGGCGCGCTTCGTCGGCTTCGCCGTGGCCGGCGTCGCCCCCGACGTGATGGGCATCGGTCCGACCGTGGCGGTGCCGCGGGTGCTCGAGCTGACCGGCCTGACCCTGGACGACGTCGACCTGGTCGAGCTGAACGAGGCGTTCGCCTCGCAGAGCCTGGCCGTGATCCGCGAGCTCGGCCTCGACCTGGACAAGGTGAACGTCAACGGCGGCGCGATCGCCCTCGGCCACCCGATGGGCGCCACCGGCGCCAAGCTGACCATCCAGCTGCTGGCCGAGCTGGCGCGCCGCGGGGGCCGCTACGGCCTGGTCACCATGTGCGTCGGCGGCGGCATGGGGGCCGCCGGGATCTTCGAGAACCTTCAGGGCGCGGCGTAGCGCGGCCGCTACCAGGTCGTCGGCTTGGACGGCGTGTAGAGCCAGACCTGGAAGAAGTTGCCCAGGTCCTGGCCGGAGATCCGCTCGCTGAGCGCGATGAACTGCGCCGTGGTGCCGTTGCCCTGGCGGTGCTCGGCGGTCCAGGTCCGCAGGACGCGGAAGAACGCGTCCGTGCCGATCTTGTCGCGCAGCGCCTGCAGGGTCATCGCCCCGCGGCGGTAGACGGCGCGGGTGAACATCGTGTCGCGCTGCGGGTCGGCGATCACCGTGCTCCAGAACGGATCGCTCGCCGGCCTGCTGTTGAACTCCGCCACGAACTGGTCGTGCGGCGAGGCGCCGCCCAGGTGCTCGGTCCACAGGTACTGCGCGTAGGAGGCGAACCCTTCGTTCAGCCAGATGTGCCGCCAGTCCGCCACCGAGACGCTGTCGCCGAACCACATGTGCGCCAGCTCGTGCGCGATCGTGCTGGTGGAACGCACCGCCGAGTAGAGCGGCCGCGTCTGCGTCTCCAGCGAGAAGCCGAGGGTCTGCCCGTTGTAGGTGGCGTTGTCGGCGATCGCGCCGGTCGAGTCGAACGGGTAGGGGCCGAAGTCCTTGACCCACAGGTCGGTGGCCTCGGCGGTGGTGTCGAAGAAGAAGTCGACGGCGGTCGGGTTGCCGGCGATGATCGTCGGGTCGACCGCGACCGTCTCCGGGATGCCGCCCGGCGTCCTGCCGGTCTTGACCACCCAGTTGCCGATGTCGGCCGTGGCGAGGTAGGTGGCCATCTGGTTCGGCTCGTCCCAGGTGAACGTGCTCTTGCCGTTGGCGGTGACCTGCGAGACCAGCTGGCCGTTCGCGACCACGCTCTTGCCCTCCGGGACCGTGACCCGGAACGTCCAGGTCGCCTTGTCGCTCGGGTGGTCCGACAGCGGCATCCAGGTCGAGGCCACGTTGGGCTCGTCGCCCATGAAGGCGCCGTCGTCGGTGTGCAGGAAGCCGTACGGCGAGCCGAACACGATCGGCGAGCCGACGATCGTCTGGGGGATCCCGCCGTAGTCGACCGCCACGTTGAAGGTGGAGCCGTCCCGCAGGCGGTTGGGCGGCGTGATCTGCAGCTCCTGGCCGTCGCGGTTGAACGCGGCGGGCTCGTCGTTGACGCGCACCGCGCTGACCTCGAGCTGCTGGAGGTCCAGGTCGAAGCGCGACAGGTCCTGGGTGGCCCGCGCCCGGACGACCATGGTCCCGTCCAGCCGGTCGGTGGCCGGGTCGTAGGAGAAGCTCAGGTCGTAGTGCCTGACGTCGTAGCCGCCGTTGCCTTCCAGCGGGAAGTACGGGTCGCCCACGCCGGCCGCGCCGGGCTCGCCGCCCGGACCGCCGAGCGACGCGGCACGTGCGGCCGACGGCGGCAGGGCGATGGCCAGGCACACGATCGCGCCCGCCAGGGCGAGTGCACGGGCTGCACGGGATCGCAACATTGCGAGCTCCTTCGCGTCGGCCGGTACCTGCGGTGCACGGAAGGTACCCTGATCCGTCCCGGATCAAGCCGGCCAGGCGGACCCGCGGCCGGGTGGCGCCCTGCCGGCCTAGTCCGGCCCGCCTTCGACGATCAGCGGCCGCAGCGGCGCCACTGCGGCCAGGATCGCGGCCCGCTTGGCGTCGTCGACCCCGCAGTGCCGCAGGGCGTCGTCGAGGTGGGCGGCGACCCGCTCGAACGCCGCGGCGGTGACGCCCAGGCCGGCGTGCGCCCGGTCCAGCTCGCGCCCCTGGTAGCGGTCGGGGCCACCGGTCGCCGCCGCCAGGAAGGCGGCCATGTGCCGGCGCAGCCGCCGGCGGGCGTCGCCGTCGAGGTGCGCGAAGTACGGGCCGAGCAGCGGGTCCGGCAGCACCCGCCGGTACAGCTCCTCCACCACCGCCTCCAAGCCACCGTCGCGGCCGAGCTGGTCGTACAGGGTGTCGCCTGTCCTGGCTGTAGGCATTTGCCTGGCTCCATGGTGTGTCGGGCCGGTTCGGCGACCCGCCAAGGCCGCCCGCGGGATGCTATGCGATTACTCGCTGGAATTCAGGTACGAGTGGTCGCATTCGGCCCGAACAATAGGCTGATGGCAGCCTAATTCATTGCCTACCGAATCGCGTGGACATTTCCGGAACCAGCTGGAAACCGCGGGTTGGGGAGTCAGCCGTCCGCTTCGCTCATCGGCAGGCGGAAGCTGTGGACCCGCTGGTAGTCGCGGTCCATGGCCAGGTGAACGTCGCCGCTGCGCATGCCGTACACCACCGACCAGCGGGTGATCGGCTGGGCGACCGCCCGCAGCAGGCTCATGGCCGCGTGCCAGCTCATCGAGCCGTGCGTACCAGCGAGCCGGCCGCTGGCGGTGCGGTAGCGCCAGTCGTGCTGGCGCTGGCGTGCGCTGGAGCCGCTGAGCTGGAAGTTGACCGCCGCCAGCCATGGCCCGTCGCCGTAGGTGACCCGCTGCCGACCGTCGACGAACTCGACCACGGCGGCGCGCCCGGTGGCGTCGGCGACCAGGTAGTGGAGCGGCGGCCCGCCGCTGAAGTCCATGTTGTGGCGGCCGATGATGGCGACCCCCTGGTCGACCGTGCGGGCCTGGTCGAGCAGCAGGCGGATCACCCTGACCCCGCCGGTGGTCGGCTTGGCCGGGTCGTGCGGGGCGACCGCCTGGTCGTCGGCGGCCATACCGACGACCAGGCCGTGGTCGTTCATGCCGTCGAACGGCAGCAGCGGCGCGCGCAGCATCGCCCGCCGCCCGGCCGGCGAGCCGAGCGCCGCCAGGTGGGCGCGGTCGTAGCCCAGGTAGGACAGGTCGACCATGGACACGGCCGCGTAGCCGCCGGGCGGGTGGGTGAACAGCAGCAGCGCCGGGTGGTCGGACCAGTCGAAGTTCCGCCCGTACAGGGCGGTGGCGGCGCCGCTGGCGGCGAACAGCGAGCAGCCCCACGGCCGCCCGGCGGGACGCGCGGCGGCGGTGGCGGCCGGCGCTTCCGGGACCGTGTAGCCGCCGTAGAAGGTCATCGTGTACAGCGGGTGGCTGTCGACCAGGCGCAGGCTGGCCAGCGTCCGCTCGGCCTCGCCGGCGGTCTGCCGCTGGGACGCGGGCGCCGCCGGTGGCGCGTGCCCAGCGGGGCCGCAGGCGGCGAGCAGGCCGGCCAGCACGGCGACCAGGACCAGGTGGGCCCGCCGGCCGCCTCGCTGCGCCATGCTCGCAAACTCTCGCATTGCGGTCGCCTCTCCCGCAGTATGCCAAGCCGGGCGGCGGCTCAGCCAGCAGGGCGGGCACCGGCGAGCTGGCGGGACTGCGCCACCAGGCGCCCGCCGGCGTCCCAGACCTCGGCCTCCTCGTCGAACCAGCCGCCCTGCCAGAGCCGGCCGCGGATCGCGCAGGCGAGCCAGCCGTCGGCCGGCAGGCCGCGGACCAGGACGGTCATCTCGACGGTCGGCGCCCAGCGCGCCACGCCGAGCTCGAAGCTGGCGGGCGGCAGCGCGTCGACCGCCTGCAGCAGGGCCAGCGGGTCGGGCGGGCGGAGGTCGCGGAACCGCACCCAGCCGCGCATCTCCAGGCGGCCGGCCGGGCGGCCGCGCAGCCAGCCGGAGGTGGCCGGGTCCACCCGGATGTCGACGTGGTCGAGCAGCCCGACGCGGACCCCGCCGGGCAGGTCGGGCATGCCCTGCAGGCAGTCCGACAGCGGCGGCAGGGCGGGCGGGCCGTCGGGCGCCTGCCAGTCCGGGCGGTCGGCCGGGTCGAGCGTGCCGGTGGTCACCAGCGCCTCCAGGCAGGCCCGGCCGTCCTGCCGCATGGTGACCCTGGCCGCCGACAGCGCGCGCCCGCCCCGCAGCCTGGTGACCTGCAGCTCGGCCGGCCCGGGGACGGGTGGCTCCAGGAAGTGGGCGCTGGTCGCCAGCGGGTGCGGCCGTCCGGTCTCGGCCACGCCGGCCCGCGCGGCCAGGGCGAGCAGGTAGCCGCCGTTGGGGCGGCCGCCGACCCCCCAGCCGGGGTCGACCTCGGCCCTCCAGCCGTCCGCCCCGTGGCGCACGGCGGTGGCCAGGTCGAAGGCGGCCACCGCTCCGGTCCCGATCGAACGCTCGTCCGCCATCGCGCCTCCTCCCTGCTCCGCCGGAGGCTGCCAGCGCCCCGCGTCATCGCGCAACCGGGCGGCGCCGCCGCCCGCCGCCCCGGGCGCCGCCGGCCAGGGAGGCCAGCCGGAGCGGGAGGGCGCCCGCCAGCGCGCCCGCCACCACCGCCAGCAGGGCGACCGCGCCGACGGCCAGCAGCGCGCGGTCGACGCCGGCGTGCTGCACGACCGGTCCGGCCAGGGCGGCCCCCACCGAGAAGGCGCCGACCTTGAGGCTGGCCGCGGTGGTGAAGATCTGGGCGCGCAGCCGCGGCGGGCTGAAGCGCTGGCGGGTGGTGAAGGTGGCGGCGAACGCGGGCCCGTCGGCCAGGCCGGCCAGGGCCAGCAGGCCGAGCGCCGCGGGGAAGCTCGGGGCCAGCGGCCAGGTCATCGTGACCAGCCCGGCCACGCCGACGCCCGCCAGCACGACCCGCTCGGACGGCCAGCGGCCGAGCAGCCGCGCGGCCGCCAGCGCCCCGGCGATCCCGCCGGCCTCCAGGGCGGCCAGCAGCCAGCCGGCGCCGGCCCGGCCGGCGCCGAGCCGCTCGGCCAGGAACGGCAGGGCCAGGGTGAGCAGCCCCTGCCCGCCGAGGGCGAGCGCGGTGGTCACCGTCACCCCGCGCAGCACCGGCGTGCGGGCCAGGTGGGCCAGGCCGTCCCGCAGGGTCCGGCCCAGCGAGCCGGCCGCGCCGGCCTGGGGAGGCACCAGGGCGGGCAGCCGCACGATGGCGCCGAGGGCGGCGCCGGCCAGCAGGACCTCGACCCCGACCGCCGTGCCCGCGCCCAGGCTGGCGGCGACCGCCCCGGCCAGCGCCGGGCCGGCGATCGCGGCGCTGTTGAAGCTGGTCGCCTCCAGCGCGTTGGCCCTGCCGAGCAGCTCCTCCGGCACCAGCTGCGGGATCATGCTGGTGAACCCGCCGGTGAGCAGCGGCGCGGCGGCGCCGGCGACGGCCGCCAGGCCGAGCAGCGCCCACGCCGGCGACGGGCCCGCCAGCACCAGGATGGCGAGCAGGCTGGCGCCGGACAGGGCCTGGTTGGCGGCCAGGGCGGCCCGCCGGCGGGCGGTCCGGTCGAGCCAGGCGCCGAGCAGCGGGCCGCTCACCACGCTGGGCAGGGTGGCCGCGGCCACCACCGCGCCGGCCAGGGCGGGCCGGCCGGTCCGCGCCAGCAGCAGCAGGACCAGCGCCACCGACAGCATCTCGTTGGACAGCCGCGCCAGCGTGGCGGCCACGAAGAAGGTCGGCCAGCCGGGCTGGCCGCGGAGGCTGGGAGCGGGCATGGCACCGATGGTAACGGCCGCCATCGCCCGGGTCGCCGCCACCGCGCCCGCCGCCGGAGGGGTCCGGGCACACCTTGACTGCTCGATCCGTGCGAAACGGTCAGAAGCAGTATCCAAGTGGACAGCCGACGCGCCTATGACGTTCGACGGGTCCAGCCGGACGAGCGGAGGGGGTTGCGTTGCGGCGGCACTCCGCGGCACCTCCGGGCTGCTTCGTCGCCGTGGTGGCGGTCACCGCCCTGATCGGCCTCGGCTTCCTCGCCACCCTGCTGGCCACCCTGCAGGCGGGCGACCGGCCGGAGCCCGGCTCCGGCGCGACCACGACCACGGTCCCCGGGCGGCAGGGCGAGCGCGTGCTGGCCTCCATGCGGGGCGCCGGCGACCGGGTCGGCGAGCCCTTCGCCACCGGCCGCGACTGGACCATGCGCTGGTCGTTCGACTGCTCGGGCGCGCCGGGCGGGAGCGGCAGCTTCCGGGCCGACCCCGACGGCCGCGGACCGGCGCCCGCGATCGGCGGCTCCGGCCCTGCCGGGCGGGGCACCGCGGCCTACCCGACCGGGCGCTACGCG